>DASZOW010000360.1:0-4404 GCA_035550615.1 Puia sp. | reverse complement strand
CCATGATCATTACCCTGGTGTGTTCGTTTTTTGTTACCTGGATCGGCTTGCCGGTGGTGTACCTGCTACTGACCAGGGAGAAAAAGCCCAAACGAGAGGTGAGGCCGCATAACGTGAAGAACCAGCGCTGGGTCGGGTTTTTTATTCGGCGGCCCTGGGTTAGCCTGCTTATCATGGCCCTGCTGGCCGGCTGCACCTGGTATATCGTGCCGAAGCTGGAGACCGGTTTTTTGCCCGAGATGGACGAGGGAACGATCGTAATGGATTATACCTCTCCGCCCGGCACCAGTTTGCAGGAGACCGACCGCATGCTGCGGGAGGTGGAGAAGATCGTCGTTGCCACGCCGGAAGTGCAGGCTTATTCCCGCCGCACCGGAACGCAGATGGGGTTTTTTATCACGGAGCCCAATACGGGAGATTACCTGATCCAGCTAAAGACCCAACGCGACAAGAGTACCGATGAGGTCATCGAAGATCTGCGAAAAAAGATCGAGGCCACGCAGCCTGCGCTGCGGATCGACTTCGGCCAGGTCATCGGCGATATGCTGGGCGATCTCATGACCTCCGTGCAGCCTATCGAGATCAAGATCTTCGGCGACGATCAGAACAAGTTGCATGAGCTGTCCGGACAGGTTGCCGGGCTGGTGGGCAAGGTCGATGGCACGGCCGATGTCTTCGACGGGATCGTGATCGCCGGTCCCAGCATCAGCATAGAGCCCAGCTATGCGCGGCTGGCGCAGTTCGGGCTTACCCCCGCAGCGTTGCAATACCAGCTGCAGACCGCGCTGGAAGGGAATATCGTCGGCACTTTGCCCGAAAAAGAGCAGCTGACCACGATCCGGATGGTCTATCCCGGTAGCCGGACGCTGAGCATTGCAGATGTCAGCAATTTACAGATCTTTCTCCCCGATGGGAAGCTGAAGCCGATCACCGATCTGGCGACCGTGACCGTGCGGCCCGGCGATGCCGAGATCCAGCGCGAGAACCTGCAATCCATGGGGGTGGTCACGGGCAGGTTGGAAGGCCGCGATCTGGGTAGCGTCATGAAGGATATCCAGGAGACGGTGGGCTCGAAGCTCGTGCTGCCGCCGGGTTATCATATCAGCTATGGCGGCGCTTATGCCGATCAGCAACAGTCCTTTGGCGAGCTGCTGATTATTCTGATCACGGCGTCGCTGCTGGTATTCGGGGTGATCCTGTTCCTCTTCCGCCGTTTCTCCGTGGCGTTGCTGATCCTGATCGTGGCGGTGCTGGGGATCGCGGGCAGCTATGTGGCGCTGTATCTCACCCATACGCCGCTGAATGTGGGCAGCTATACCGGGCTGATCATGATCGTGGGGATCATCGGGGAGAATGCCATTTTTACTTTTTTGCAATTCCGCGACAGTCTCGCGACCCAGTCGGTCGACGAGGCGGTGACGTATGCGATCTCGACGCGGCTGAGGCCGAAGCTGATGACGGCGTTGGGTGCGATCATCGCCCTGATGCCGCTGGCCCTGGGTATCGGCGCGGGAGCGCAGCTGCATCAGCCGCTGGCTATTGCGGTCATCGGCGGGTTCGTCATAGCTTTGCCGCTTTTGCTGATCGTCCTGCCGAGCATGTTGCGGTTGATGTATCGGCGGAAATCATAGTTTTGCGGTTATGGAAAATACAACGATCCGGCTGCGGATAGCGGGTGCAGCGGATGCGGAGCTCGTGACCGATCTGGCGCGCAGGACGTTTTATGACAGCTTTGCCGCCTATAACACGGAGGAGAATATGCGCATCTATATGAACGAGCAGTTCACCCGCGAAAAGCAGCTGGCGGAGGTGGGGGCGTCCGGGCGGATCTTTGTCCTGGCATATAGCGGCGATGAGCCGGTGGGATATGCGTCCCTGCGCGAGACCGAAGAGCAGCCGCGTGGATTGGAGGGCGAGAAAGCCATCGAGATCGTGCAGCTTTATTCCGAACAGCGGATGATCGGCAGGGGGGTGGGGGCGGCCTTGATGCGAGCGTGTCTCGATCTTGCCCGGGAGCGGGATTGCGAGTGGGTCTGGCTGGGCGTCTGGGAACACAATGCCCGCGCACAGGCCTTTTATAGCAAATGGGGTTTCGAGCGTTTTGGGGAACACATCTTTATCGTGGGACTGGATGCGCAGACCGACTGGTGGATGCGTAAGAAGCTATGAGGTCCTGCAACGCTGTTTTTTTCTCCGGCCATTCTTCATCGATGATGCTGAAGACCACGGTATTTTTCCATTGACCATCCGGACGGAGCGAATGTTTGCGGAGCACGCCTTCTTTGGTGCCGCCGATCTTAGCTACGGCACGTTGTGAACGCAGATTCTGATGCGCTACCCGGAACTGCACGCGGCATAGCCCGGCCTGTTCGAAGAGAAATTGCAGCAGCAGCAGCTTACATTCCTTGTTGTGGACCTGTCCCCATACTTCGGGGATGTACCAGGTGTGGCCGATCTCGGCCCATTTGTCTTTGGCGTTGTAGCTATGGATGCGGGTCATGCCGATGATGATGTCGTCGGTGGTGCGGCGGGTCACAAAAGCCTGGCCTTCCTTGACGGTAGCGAGGGCGGCATCAAAATACGCGTCGAATTGTTCATCATAGGTACCGGTGACCATCAGGGTCTTCGTAAATTCCCAGATGCGATCGTCCTTGGCGAGCGGACGAATGCGTTCACGGTCGGCTTCGGCAGCAAAGCTCAGGTAGATGTGCGGGCCCCGGAGGAGGGGCAGCTGTTCGGGGGTGATGATGGAGGAGGCGGCGGCCATGGGTGTTTGGTATTTGGTCGGCCAAATATACGGAAAAGGTGGGCGCTCAGGGGGCCGCGGGCGGGGGTAGTGAGCACGCGCGCTCGGGGGCCGCGGGCGGGACGTTCGTGGTTAACGCTTCAGCAACTTACTGTTCACGATCTTTTCCATGATCTCCTCCTTCTGGTATTTGCTGATGGGTACGGTGAACTGGCCCGTATGCAGCATATTGCCTTCGATGGAGTCGATCTTATCGATGGCGATCAGATAGGACTTATGGGGCTGTACGAACGCATGGGAGGGCAGCTTCTCCTGCAGCATTTTGAGGGTCAGATGCGTGATGATCTTTTTTTCGCGGGTGTAGATGGCCACATAATTCTCGAGCGCTTCGGCGAACAGGATGTCGGCAAAGGCGATCTTTTCGAGCTTGCTGTCGGCTTTTACGAAGATATAATCACCGGCGGAGGAGGAGGATCGTTGCTGACGGAAATAATCGAAGGCCTTGTTGGCCGCTTTTAGAAAACGGTCAAAGGAGATAGGTTTCATCAGGTAGTCCAGCACTTCCAGCTCGAAGCCCTGCACCGCATATTTCTCGTAGGCCGTGGTGAAGATGACGCGCGGCGGGGCGGCAAGCTGTCTGAGGAATTCGATGCCGGTGAGATAGGGCATCTCGATATCGAGAAAGAGCAGGTCTATGGGTTCCTTTTTCAACAGCGAGTTCAGCTCCAGCGCGTTCTCGCAGACCCCGCGGAGCTCGAGGAAATCGATCTGGGCGATATAGCCTTGCAGGCCTTTACGGGCGTAGGGTTCGTCATCGGTAACGATGCATTTGATGGTGGCGGACATAGTCAACTGTATTGCAGGGTTAATGCGGCGGAAAAGGACGTCTGTGTTTTTTCTAACGTAAAGGTATGTTTTCCCGGATAGAGCAGCTCGAGCCGGCGCCGCAGATTTTCGAGGCCGATGCCAGTGCGGTCATCCGGCTGCACGGGCACAGATTCCGGAATGCCATTGCCGACAAACAGCTCGATGCGGCCGTTGTTCAGCCCTACCGAGATATCCAGGTGATAGTCGCCGCCGACGTATTTGAAGGCGTTCTCTACCAGCGGCAGGAACAGCAGCGGATAGATCTGCTGGCCGTCGAGGTTCTCGTCGAACTTCGTATCGAGCCGGAGCTTTTCCGAAGAGCGGGTCCGGGCCAGCTGGATAAAATTCTCCAGGTAGCCGATCTCCTGGCTTACCGGCACCGTCCGGCTTTGATCGTAGAGTTGATAGCGGAGCAGTTCCGAAAATTTCTCGACGCTTTTTTTGGCCGCGGCGATATCTTCATCCATTTGAAAATAGATCGTGTTCAACGCATTGAAAAGGAAATGCGGATGATATTGCGCTTTCAGAAATTTCAGCTCGGTCTGCAGCTGATCGTTCATGATCTTTTCCAGCTGTACTTTGGAAGCGATATGCGCCCGGAGGAAGGTATTGCTGCGGACGACGCCGTAGAGGATCAGCGAATACAGCAGGGGGATCGTATTGATGTCGACGAAGTCATACCATTGCATGCCGTCGTCGGTAGTGGCGCAATAGGTGCCGAGCAAGAGGTTCTGAAGCACGATGTTCATGAGGACGAGATAGAACAGTTCCCGCAGGATACGTCTGGAGCT
>DASZOW010000359.1:0-9871 GCA_035550615.1 Puia sp. | reverse complement strand
CAAGGCAGATGTCAGCTGCGCGGAGACGCCGACATTTACGCAAGCGGACCCGGCGCCCGAAAAGGTAAAGCTATTGGCCGTCAGATTGGTCAGCTTGTTTATGGCGGTGATCGACTGAGGTCCCAGACAAATGCCTGCGGTCGTCGATCCTGCGGCTCCCTGGTAATACAATTCCGTGATGTTCATGACACCGCGGTTGATGAGCGTCAATCCGCCGCTGTTGACCGTGACCTTTCCCGAGAAAGTGAATACACTCGTGGATAAATCGTTATAGATGTAGTTGCCGCTATTCTGAAAAGTTATGTTGCCCGGGATAGTGATCGACCCGCGGTTGATGATGGCGATGTTGCCGTTCAAATTGGTCGATCCAAGCGCGCCGATGCTTAGCGTGCCGCCGTTCTCCACGACCAGGTACCCGCTGTTGTAATTCAATGTAGAGACGGTCAGATCGCTACAGATCCGCAGCGTACCGCCACTCAGGTTTACCGAAGTCAGGGTCGTGGGTGTATTTACCCAATAGGTGTTGCCGGAATTGATATTGACGCCGTTGGTGGCGGCGCCGTTCCCGCCGCTGCAGGCCGCCGCCGCTATGGGCGCTGCGGCGCATTGAGCCTGGACATACTGTTGCCGGAATGCGAAAAGCAGTATCCATAAAAGGATAGAGCGCGGTTTTCCGGCATATAGATGCCGGCGGATAAAGGATTTCATGGATAGGTCGTGTTTAAAGGGTTCGGGCCTTTAACGAAAAACGCATCAATGAAATTGGTGATACATTGTTAATACGGACTTACAGGGCCAAAAAATGTCCTTTTGCCCAAGGGAGGTTAAAAACACCAATACGGGAATAAGAGTTCCTATCGGTGGGCTGTAGTTGTTGTACGATTGCCGATGATATTTCGTACGATCATCTCCGCATGGACCCGGGAGTTTTCGATGAACCAGGAATGGGTATTCATGCCCCCGCAGACCACGCCGGCCAGGTATAGACCGGGTATATTCGTCTCCATGGTGGCGGGATCGTAATAGGGTTGCAACCGCGTATCGGCCGATAGTTCGATGCCCGTCCGGCGTAAGAAGTCAAAATCGGGCTGATAGCCAGTGAGCGCAATCACATAATCATTGGCGATGGTCTCGATCCCCCCCGGGGTCTGGATATCGACCTCACCCGGACGTATGGCCGCCAGCATGCTGTGGGTATAGGCCTTGATGCTTCCTTCCCTGATCCGATTTTCGATATCGGGCTTCACCCAGTATTTGACACGGGGGCCGATGCCTTCTCCGCGGATAACCATCGTTACCTCGGCGCCCTTCCGCCAGGTCTCGAGTGCGGCGTCCACCGCGGAATTGCTGGCGCCTACGACGACGACCTTCTGCATCGCATAGAAATGCGGCTCCTTGTAATAGTGGGTCACTTTCGGCAGATCTTCGCCCGGAATATTCAACAGGACGGGGATATCATAAAAGCCGGTGGCCAGGATCACGTTCCGGCCGTTATAAATGTGGCGATCGCTGATGACCTCGAACCTGTCCTGTTCCCTGCGAATTGTATGCACACCTTCCTGCAGATGGATGTTCAGTGCGTTGCTGGTGGCTACGCGGCGGTAATATTCAAGCGCTTCGGCGCGATTGGGTTTTACATGATTGCTGACGAATGGGATGCCCCCGATCTCTATCCGCTCGGAGGTAGAGAAAAAGGTCATATTCACGGGGTAGCGGTAAAGCGAGTTTACAAGACAACCCCTTTCCAGGATCAGGTAGTCGAGACCGGCCTTCCGGGCTTCCAGGGCGCAGGCGATGCCGATGGGGCCGCCGCCGATAATGATGATGTCGTAGTTCGTACTCATTTCCTTATGTCCAGCCGCAAATTTATGTACATTCACCCATAAATTGTTTTAGCTTATGGAACCCTCCAGCCTAATACTCATCGTAGTCATAGTCATCATGCTGGCCATTCTTTTCAGTTGCCTCGTGACCGTCAACCAGGGTTATGTTTATGTCATCACCCAATTCGGGAAGTACAAACGGGTGATGAGGCCGGGCCTGAATCTGAAGGCGCCCTTCCTCGAACAGGTATACAAGAAGATCTCCATCCAAAACCGTTCCGTGGAGCTCGAGTTCCAGGCCGTGACCTCCGACCAGGCCAACGTGTATTTCAAAAGCATGCTGTTGTATGCGGTACAGAATGCGGAGGCGGAGACCATCCAGAGGGTGGCGTTCAAATTCATCAGCGACAGGGATCTGATGCAGGCGCTGACGCGGACTATCGAAGGTAGTATCAGGTCCTTTGTCGCGACTAAAAAGCAGGCGGAGATACTCGGGCTACGCCGGGAGATCGTCGAGTTCGTCAAAGACCAGATAGACCACTCGCTCGAAGAATGGGGGTATCATCTCATGGATCTTCAGATCAACGATATCACCTTCGACAAAGCCATTATGGAGTCGATGAGCAGGGTGGTGGCCAGTAATAATCTCAAGGCCGCGGCTGAGAATGAAGGCCAGGCGCTGCTGATCACCAAGACCAAGGCTGCCGAAGCGGAAGGTAATGCGATCAAGATCTCGGCAGAAGCCGAGAAAGAAGCAGCCCGGCTCCGGGGGCAGGGCGTTGCCCTTTTCCGCCAGGAAGTGGCGCATGGGATGAGCGAAGCCGCGGAAGAGATGAAGCGAGCCAATCTCGACACCAATGTCATCCTCTTCAGTATGTGGACCGAGGCCATAAAGAATTTCGCCGAAGCGGGCAAAGGGAATGTGATCTTCCTCGACGGCAGCTCGGAAGGCATGCAAAAGACGATGTCCCAGATCCAGGCCCTCATCCTGAAGGACATCAACAAATAGGTGCGAGGGTCCGGTGTCCTGGCGAGATAAAAGCAGTTCGGGCATACCAGCAGGGGCCAGTGTTTTGGCGCGATTTTAGCATTTCGTTAAAAAATTAAAACGGCGCGGGCCCGTTATAGGCCTAAATCTTTACATTTACCACATGAATTTATTTTTTCTGCAGGTTATCATCGACTCGGCAAAGATCAAAGACAGCCTGGAAAGAGCCGCCCAGTTGGCGGCCGATCAAAAGGAAAATCTCTGGGATATCCTCATAAAAGGCGGCGTTCTGATGATTCCCCTCGCTATCCTGCTGGTGATCGCGATCTTCGTCTTTTTTGAACGATATATTGCTATCAAAAAGGCCTCGAAAATAGACGATAACTTCATGAGTATTATCCGCGATCATATCATCAATGGCAATATCCAGGCGGCTCGCAGCCTGAGCAAGAACACCAATAACGCCGTTGCCCGGATGATCGATAAGGGTATTCAGCGGGTGGGAAAACCCATTGAAGCCATCGAACGCAGCATGGAAAATGTCGGCAAGCTGGAACTGTATAAGATGGAAAAGAATATGTCGATCCTCTCCGTCATCGGCTATATCGCCCCGCTATTCGGGTTCCTGGGTACTATCGCCGGGATGTTCGAGCTTTTCTATGCGATCGCCTCTACCGGGGAATATAGCATTTCCAATATCGCAGGCGGTATCTATGTAAAAATGATCTCATCCGCTACGGGTCTGATCATCGGTATCATCGGCTATCTCGCCTATCGTTACCTGACTTCCCAGATCGATAAGGCTACCAATAAAATGGAAGCCGCCAGCGCCGATTTCATCGATATCTTGCAGGAACCAACAAAATAAGCTCATGAATTTACGCAAACGACATAGCGACGATGCGGAGGTTCATACGGGCCCATTGAACGATATCCTGTTCATCCTGCTTCTCTTCTTCCTTATCGTGTCCACACTGGCCAACCCCAATGTGGTCAAGCTTACCCAGCCCAAGTCAAAAAGCGATACCAAGGCCAAACAAACCGTTGTGGTCTCCATAGACGCCAACAAACAATATTATGTCGGCACTACCCGGGTCACGGTAGACGAACTAAAGGCCAAGTTGCAACCGTTTCTCGCCAAAGAGACCGACCAGCCCAGCATCGTCATCAATGCGGATAAGACCGTGCCGATCGACGATGTCGTCGCCGTTATGCGTGTTGCCCGCGAGCTAGGGGCCCGCACCGTGCTGGCGGTGGATAAGAATGGAGTTAAATAGCTTACCAGACCGCCTTTACCATCCGATCTTTTCCTTGCAAGTCTTTTCGCAGGATGACCTCTTTGGCGCCCTCGGCCAGCAATGTCTCGCGTACGGCCGTCCCCAGGTCCTCGTGTATCTCGGCATATAGTGCTCCCTTCGCGGGCAGCTGCTGCCGTGCGAACTTTCCCAGCGCCCGGTAAAACACCAACGCATCTTCATTGGGCACAAAAAGCGCCAGCGCCGGCTCATTGTCGACGACATGCGCGGCCATCGACCCGCGTTCGCTGTAGGGTATATAAGGTGGATTGCTGACCAGGCAATCCGGTTTCGGGAGGTGATCCCAGGAGGTTCCGGCCAAAAAATCCAGCTCGCGGAATTCGACCCGGGCATCCAGCGCCGCCGCATTCCGTGACGCTACGGCCAGCGCATCGGGGCTGATATCACAGGCATACACAGACGCGGCCGGAAGACGCCGCGCAAGCGATATGGCGATGCAGCCGCTGCCGGTGCCGACGTCCAGCAGGGTGGGGCCGGGGGCCGATGACACTTCCGAGATGACCCATTCCACCAGCTCTTCCGTCTCGGGCCGGGGGATCAGCACTCGCTCGTCCACATAAAATTTCATCCCGCAAAACCAGCTTTCCCCCAGCACATATTGTACCGGCCGGCCGGCCACCAGCTCGATGGTATAGCGTTCATAGTCAGCCGACATTGCGGCGGAAAGCGGCTCGGTTTTGCGGACGAGCCGCTCGAGTTTTCCCAGACCCGTAAGCCGTTCCATTACCCAATTGGCGATCAGTCCGGCTTCCCGGTGACCATAGCGGGGTTCCAATCGTCTGGCGAGGTCTTTGTACGCTTGAGAGAGATCCATCAGGTAAAAATAGGAATCCTTAATTAAAGCGCGTTGCGAGGCCGATGTAGCGTGAGGAATGCTTAAATTTGCGCCCTTGATCCCGCCGGAAACATACATGTACCGCTGTCTCGAGCTGGCCCGTCTGGGCGCCGGACATGTCGCCCCCAATCCCATGGTCGGCGCGGTGCTGGTCCATGAGGACCGGATCATCGGGGAAGGATATCATCAGCTGTATGGACAGGCGCATGCGGAAGTGAACTGTATCGCGGCGGTCAAACCGGAAGATGTCCATCTGATCCCGTTTTCCACGATTTATGTGTCGCTCGAGCCCTGCGCCCACCACGGTAAGACGCCGCCCTGCGCGGATCTGATCGTCGAAAAGCGGATCCCCAGGGTAGTAGTGGGATGCCGCGACCCGTTTCCACTGGTCAATGGGAAAGGGATAGAGAAATTACAGGATGCCGGCATCGAGGTCACCGTGGGAGTACTGGAGCAGGCATGTATGGAAGCCAATAAGCGCTTTTTTCTATTTCATGCCCGGCACCGGCCGTATATCGTGCTCAAATGGGCGCAGACCGCTAATGGGCGGATTACGGGCGGGGGGGACTCCCGGCTGCTGATCTCCAATGAATTGACCAACCGGCTTGTCCATAAATGGCGCTCGGAAGAAGCCGCCATCCTCGTGGGCCCGCGCACCGCCCTGCTGGATGACCCCGCCCTGACCGCCCGGCTCTGGACAGGCCCCGATCCCATCCGGCTGGTCATCGACAAAGATCTGCAGCTGCCGGAAAACCTGCAGCTTTTCAATGGGAAGGTGAGGACGATCGTGTTCAACCAGCATAAACATGAAGACCATGGCCCGATACAATATTATCAGCTGTCGGGCGACAGCAGCCTGATCCATCAGCTCGTTATTGCGCTGCACCAGCTGAAGATCCAGAGCGTGCTTGTAGAAGGCGGCGCCCGTCTGCTTCAGTCCTTCCTCGATGAAGACTATTGGGACGAAGCCCGGGTAATCACCAATGACGAGCTGGAAGTGGCCGCGGGTCTGCCCGCGCCGCAGCTGCAACATGCCCGGATCGTATCCCGTGAAAGCCTTTTGTCCGATACTATTCGTTATTATGCACATGATTGAACTATACAGATGACAGAGCAGGAATATGAGCCGACGGAGACGGCTCGTCCGAAGGACAGACTTAAGCGTTTATTATTATCATGAACATGACAGAGCAGGAGTTTTACTATACGATCGAGAAGGGAGGATCAGCGGAATTCAAAGACCGGGGCAGCCGGTTCATCGCTATCGCCGCGCCTATCGCCACTGTCGAGGACTTCAAACAGGTCCTCAACGAGATCAAAAAGGACCATCCCAAGGCGACACATCACTGTTTTGCCTATCGGCTCGGGCTGGACGGCAATACCTTCCGGGTCAGCGACGACGGCGAGCCATCAGGGACCGCGGGCCGACCGATCCTCGGCCAGATCGATAGTAAAGGGCTGGTGAATGTGCTGGTGGTCGTAGTCCGCTATTTTGGCGGCACCCTGCTTGGAGTGCCCGGGCTGATCAATGCCTACAAGTCGGCCTCCGCGCTGGCGCTGCAGATCACCCCGCTGGTCCAGAAACAGATCGAAAGAGAGTTTATGGTCCAGTTCGACTACACCCGGATAGGCGAAATCATGGCGGTGGCCAAACAATACAATTGCCGGATAGTCAAGCAGGAAATGCAACTTTTTTGTAATATGACGCTGGCGGTCCCAAAAAACCGGGTTTCGGAGGTCAGCTATAGGCTTCGGGAACTCAGGAATGTAGAACTTTCGCCAGTCGGGGGATAATTTTAAGGGTCTTTATTCGTTTGGATGGGATAACCCGTTCAAAATCCGATAACCGATGAGTCCCTTGAAAAAGCCACTGCCTACCCTTGTCCTGCTTGCGTTTGCCGCGCTTATCCTGATCGGCATATCGTGTAACAAGGATGCCAGTCCGAGTAACTCTACCAATACGAATCCCAACAATATTCCTGCGGAAGTGACTGTCACCGCCAGCCTCCAGGGGCGCGTCGTCGATGGAAATGGCCTGCCCATCCAGGGCGCCGCGGTTACCAGTGGAACGGCCAGAGCCACGACCGATATCAATGGTATCTTTAGTTTTTCCAATATCAGTATGTCCAGCCGGTTCGGTTATGTCAAGGCTGCAAAAGACGGTTATTTCACCGGTTCCAAAAGCATTATGACCAACGGCGGATCATCCAACTTTGTCAGCATTCAGCTTGTCGCCAAGACCGCCACGAATTCCTTTCCTGCACCTACAGGGGGTGTTATAGTTGTGCCGAGCCAGGGTGTTATCTCTGCGCCGACCGCGGATACGATCAGCTTTAGCGATTCCGCAGTGGTGACCGCCGATGGAAGTACCGAGTATACCGGAACAGTCGATGTGTATGCCATCGCGCTGGACGCCACCGATTCTTTGTTATACAACAGCATTCCCGGAGACCTGCGCGGTATTGGAAGTAATGGACAGGAGACCGGGCTACAGAGCTTTGGCATCCTCGATGTCGAGCTCGGGGATGGCGCCGGCAATGCGCTTCAACTTGCCACGGGAAAATCCGCGACGGTTACCTGGGGCATCCCTGCGAGTCTGCAAAGCGTCGCACCGGCTACCGTTCCGCTCTGGTATTTCAACGATACGACGGGTCGCTGGGTCCAGCAGGGCTCGGCCGTCAGATCGGGTAACAGCTATGTGGGCCAGATATCACATTCCTCATGGTGGACCTGCGCCCAGCCAATGACGACGGTAAATTTCAATGTAACATTTAAAGACCAGTATGGCAACCCGCTGGCTTATGCGTATTATAGCTTTGAGGCACGTAATACGGGTACCCGTGGCGGTTATACCAATGCGGCGGGTTTTGCACAGGGCCTGGTCCCTAAAGGCGAATCCCTGACCCTCAAGATCGTCAGCCAATGCGGAACCCTGCTTGGCGGCGTCAATATCGGCCCCGCCCTGGGCGATCAGGCGCTGGGAACGGTAACGGTCAACACCATCGGCGGCCTGCTGACGCTTACCGGTACGGTGGTGAATTGCTCGAATGCTCCCGTCGACAGCGGATCTGTAAGCGCCAATGTAGATGGGCTGACTTATAAGGCTTCCGTGAAGAACGGTGAATTTACCATGGCTGTGAACCGTTGTTACTCCACGCAGATCACGGTCGGTCTGACACCCGAAGATCTGACCACGCAGATCACTGGGAATGCCACCAGTGTCAATGTATCTGTAGGTAAAGTTTCTGTTGGGCAGCTGACGGCTTGTCAATAGAGGGCCGGTACGGCATTTCAGGCAGGTCCTCGGCCGGTATGGCATTTCAGGCAGAGCCCGGGGCTTGCCGGTTCCGCGGCATGGCTTAAGCGGCGGTCCTCAGATCTGGGGGCGGAACTGTTGGCTCACGACCAGCTCCTTATTACCCTGCACATACTGATAGAAGCCTTCCCCGCTTTTTACGCCGAGATGTCCGGCCGTGACCATATTTACAAGCAGCGGGCAGGGTGCATATTTGGGGTTGCCAAAGCCGTCCTGCAGGACGCGGAGGATCGATAGACACACATCCAATCCGATAAAATCAGCCAACTGCAGCGGTCCCATGGGATGGGCCATTCCCAGTTTCATGATATTGTCGATCTCCTGGACACCGGCTACGCCTTCATAAAGACTATAGATGGCTTCGTTGATCATCGGCATCAGGATGCGGTTGGCGATAAAGCCCGGATAGTCGTTGGTGACGCATGGGATCTTCCCCAGTTTTCCTGCCAGGTGTACGATCTGTTTGGTGATGGCGGGGTCGGTTGCATAGCCGTTGATCACTTCAATCAGCTTCATTACGGGCACAGGGTTCATAAAATGAAGTCCGATTACCGATTGGGGGCGTTTTGTAGCGGCGGCTATTTTTGTAATGGAGATGCTGGAAGTGTTGGTGGCAAGGATACAGTCTTTGGGTGCGTGTTGATCCAGTTGGCGGAAGATGGTTAATTTCAGCTCGGTATTTTCTGTAGCGGCTTCTACTACCAGGTCTGCCTGCTGTACTCCTGCCGCAATTTCCGTATAGGTGGTAATATTGCCGAGGGTCGTTTTTTTATCTTCCTCCGACACGAGGCCTTTGGCCAGCTGACGATCCAGATTCCGGGCGATCGTTTTAAGCGCTTTTTCGAGTTGGGAAGGCTGGGTGTCGATAAGGCTGACGGTAAACCCCTGGAGTGCGAAGACGTGTGCGATCCCATTGCCCATGGTACCGGCGCCGATCACGGAGACATTTTCCATATAGCAGGCAGAAATTGGTTAGTTATTATTCCGGAAATCACCCCGTTTCCAAGCCTGGATAAAATCTGCCCAGGCGACAGGGTTGAAGATGTTCATGGGCGGAGACTGTCCCTGATAATAGTATTTCTGGGCGCTTTGCCGCAGATAGGTGGCGGCTGCTTCGCCCGAGCTGGCGGGCAGGCCCCTGGAGAGGATCCTGCGTTTGGCGGCATCGTTGTTTTGCCGGGCTATCTCGATATCGTCATCGGGTACGGGGGTGTTCACAAAATCGCGTTCGAATTGTTCACGGGTCGGCCGAGCCCGGATCACCGTGGCCGGCAGGTATTGTGCGTCCTGTACCATGAGCTGGACGATACTATATTGATTGCCGCTAAATGTATCCGGGACATTCAACGTAAAGGGTTTATAGCCTACGCTGGAAAATTCGATGACATCGCCTTTGAGCACCACGATTGAGAAGACGCCCTGATCGTTGGAATATGTACCCTGATTCCGGCCTTTGACGACGACGCTGACCATCGGGATGGCTTTAAGGCTGTCTGCTGTCATAATGACACCGTACAGCTGTACCACCGAGTCTTTTAGCTTGTCAAATTGAGCCTGTGCGGCAAAAGGCGCGGATAGCAGAAGAATGTATAG
>DASZOW010000358.1:0-5547 GCA_035550615.1 Puia sp. | reverse complement strand
GTCGGAAAAATACATCCTGGATCTCCGGAATGCCGACTGTCCCATCATCGTCTCGGATACATTCTCGGTAGCCGTCGTCCCTCCTATCCGGGTACACGCCGGCAATGACACGCTGGTGGTCATCGGTCAGCCCCTGCACTTCCAGGCGACAAGCACAGATCCATATAAGGATGAATACGCGTGGTCTCCTTCCACGGATCTCAGCGATCCCGGCATAGCCGACCCTATTGGCTCCTACGCATCGGAGATGGGCAGTATCACTTATCTTGTAACGGCCACGGATACCTTCGGCTGCTCTGGCGCCGGTACGGTCAAGGTAACGATTGCGCCCACGCAGCCGGACATCTTTGTGCCCAATGCATTCACACCGGGGAGAAATACCAACAGCGTCTTCCGGCCTGTCTGCATGGGCATCTCCTCGCTCGACTTTTTCCGCGTATATAACCGCTGGGGACAGCTGCTCTACAGCACCTCGCAGATCGGCCAGGGATGGGATGGCAGGATCCAGGGAATATCGCAGGAAAGCAATACCTTTATGTGGATCCTGAAGGGCACGGACTACACCGGCCGGGTCATTTCAAAAAAAGGCACCGTCATCCTTATTAGATAGCCCTGATCGTTGCCGGATTTCCCAGTTTGTAATTCTCCCAATATTATTGTATATTAGTGAACCCACTCTTATCGCAGCCCTACGCAACCCGCCGTCAATTCTCTTAAAAGTGTACGCTATGGTAAAAATGCTGATCATCGAGCACGATGCGATGTACCTCGATCTGCTGAAATATGAATTGAAGAAGAATCGCTTCGAATACGAAAGCGTCGTCGTCCAGGCGGAATTCGAGTTCAAGGCTGAACTCCTCCATTTTCGGCCGGACATCATCCTCGCCGACTACAATCTTCCCATGTTCAACGCCGCCGCCGCCTTCCAGGTAAAACAGACCGTCCTGCCCGACATCCCCTTTATTATCGTATCGGGCGCCATCGGCGAAGAAAATGCGGTGGAGCTGATCAAAAGCGGCGTCACCGACTATGTTCCCAAAGACAAGCTGTTCACCCTCATACCGAAGATCGATAGGGCCCTGGACGAAGTCAAAAGCCGCCGTGAAAAACTGGAGGCGGAAAAACGCCTCGCCACTGAACGCTCACGCCATCAGAAAATGCTCGCCCGCGCCACGATCGAAGGGCAGGAAAGAGAAAGAGCCGAGATCGGCAAGGAGCTTCATGACAATATCAATCAGATGCTCTCGATCATAAAAATGTATATCTCCCTGCTCGAGGAAGATCCCGCCGACCGGCATAATCTGCTGCCTCAAAGCATGCAGCTCATCGATACCTGTATCAACGAGATCAGAAGACTATCCCAAACCCTCATCCCACCGGAATTCAAGGAAGACGGGCTGGTCGCCGCCGTCGATACGCTCATCGAACGCATAAATATGGCAAGGCCGTTCTCCATCCACTTCCACCACGAAGAAAAAAGAGGCAAGGACATCACGGAACGCGAACAGCTCACGCTTTACCGCATCGTCCAGGAGCAATTCAACAACATCATCAAACATGCAGGCGCTACCCGCGTCGACGTCGATCTGGCGGACAGCGAAGAGCAGGTCGTGCTGCAGATCACCGACAACGGCCGCGGTTTCGATCCCCGGACAAGACCAACCGGCGTAGGACTGAACAATATGCTCAGCCGCGTACGGCTCTTCGATGGAGACCTGCAGATCATCTCCGGTCGCGGGGCCGGGTGTACCCTGAAGGTATCCCTGCCCAAGATGCACGAAATGGCCTGAACGCTTTGGTCTACAAATGCTTTCTTACCCGGTATTGATTCGGCGACATGCCCATCAGCTTATTGAACATCCTCGAAAAATAAAATGGATCCTCGATCCCTAACTTGTCGGAGATCTCCTTGATGCGCAGCTCCGTATACAGGAGATATTGACAGGCCTTCTGTATCTTCAGATGATTGAAATACTCGATCGGCGAAAAACCGGTCTTCTTCCGGAAGATGGCCGAATAATGCGAAGCGGAAAAATTGATCGACGCGGCAAGCTCTTCCAGCGAAACCAGCCGGCTAAGATGCTGCTGCATATAGTTGATCGACAATTCTACGGGATCACTGGCCTGCCGGTTATCGGGTAGATTGAATTTGTCCTGGTAGATAAAAGAGGCGATATAATGATACAGACAGATATTCGCGTAGGACAGGTTATCGTTTCCATACCCTCTTTCCAGGCAGGCATAGATGTCTTCGAACAACCCGATCCTTGTCGCCTGAAACGCGACGGCGCCCTGGTGATGATGCGTCTTCTCCATCATCGCGGATACCAGTTGTCGGGCATCCGAGCCTTTGAAGTGGATCCAGTATATTGTCCATGAGTTCTCCTGGCTGGCGGAATAGCAATGCTGATCGCCCGCAGGTATGATGACATAGGATCCCGGCTCGATCTCGTATTTTTTCTTCGCGATCTCCGCATTCCCTCTCCCTTCCACACAATAGATCAGGATGTACTGGTCGATCCCATGAACCCTTTGCCGGTAGTGATATTGAGCCTTGGGATAATAGCCGATATCGGTGACGTACAATCGCTCTACCAGTGGATTATTCTGACAGACGCCGGCCAGGATCTTTCGCGGTAATACGATAGAGCGCTGCCCCGCAAACCCCTCTTTCTTTTTAAGCATAGCAATGTTATTTTCAATAGGCTGGCCATAAAGATATAATAAGATTGTCCAGCTTTTTAATAAAAATCTCCATTCTGCTCCCGGCCATATCGGCCTAATCTTGCAACATCAACACGACCAAAAAAAAATTGCCATTTATGAAAAGAAGATTGCTGCTATTGGCCCTCCTGTTCTTTTTCCTCGGCGGGAGCGTCCTATCTCAACAGGCCCCTGTTCTCCTCCACGGGGTGATCTCCGCTCCGGGTGGAATACCCCTGGCCGGCGCGAACGTCGTCGTCAAAGGCTCCCACCAGGGAACGATCACCGATGACCAGGGTAAATTTTCGTTGTCCGTGCCCCCTGGCTCGGTACTGGTGGTCTCGCGTATAGGCTACCACACCAGGGAAATAGCCGTAGGCGCGAAGACCTTCATCACGGAAACCCTCGAAAGCTCGGACCAGGAAATGGAGAACGCCGTCGTCATAGGTTATCAGACGGCCTCACGCAAAAGCGTCAGCACCTCCATCGCCTCCATTTCGGCCAAGGACATCGAATCCTATACCACCGGCAACGTCGGGGACGCCCTGGAAGGAAAAGTACCGGGTCTGCAGGTAGTATCCGGCGGGGGTCTGCCGGGCGCACAGCCGAAGATCCTCATCCACGGCCTCAGCAGCATCAACTATAACAACAATCCGCTGATCATCGTAGACGGGGTGGAAACGGATTTCAACGACCTGAACTTTATCAACCCTAGCGATATTGCAACCATCGACGTCCTCGAAGATGCATCCGCCGCAGCCATCTATGGCGCCCGTGGCGGCCAGGGCGTCATCGTAGTGACGACAAAAAGAGGCCATGGCACGCCCAACATCACGGTCTCGGGAACCTATGGCGTCAACGTACTGCCCCATCTCAACCTGGCTAACGCCAAGGAATATGCGACGGTCATGAACCAGGAAGCCGCAGCCGGCGGACAGGCCCAACCTTTCGCCGATCCCTCCAAGCTCACCAATACGGACTACTGGAAAAACACCTTCGACCAGGGCCATACGCAGAACTATATCATCAGCGCCACCGGCGGCCACAACGGCACCTCACTGTACGGCAGCTTCGGCTACTACCGGGAAGACTCCTACGACGCCACGTCCAAAGGCGGCAACTGGCAAAAATATACGGCCCGCTTCAACGCGGACATGGACGTCAGCAAGGCCATCAAAATAGGATTCAGCCTTGCGCCCCGTTACGAGACCTGGCTGAGCTCGCCAAACAATGTCTATGCTGCCTATTCGATGGACCCCACCACCCTGCCCTTCAAAACGCAGGACTCGGTGCTGAAAGCGCTGCCCGCCGGACTCATGGACATGACGGCGTTTAACCCGCTCTACAGCACGCCCAATCGTTCCTCGTTCAACAGCGTCACCAACCCGGCCTTCAACTACCTCACCAATTTCGGCAAGAACGACTTTTTCGGCAGCCAGTATGCCGCCTATCTGCAGATAACGCCCATCCGCGGCCTCGTGATAAAAACGGCGATCGAGGGATTTGTGAATGTGGGCCAATCCAATAACTATGTCCCCAAATACTATCTAGCCTCCAACAGCTACAATGTCAATTCGCAGCTCAGCTCTTCGACGTCATTGGATACGCGCTGGAAGATCACCAATACCGCCAACTACAAGCTCACCATCAAAGACCACAGCATCGACCTGCTGGCGGGTGAAAGCACGGACAAATATATCGTCAAAGGCACCAGCTCGGCCCGGCAGGGCACTACCGCGATCCCGCTGGACGATCCGTCCTTCCAGTATATCTCCGCGGCCACCGGAACCATCACCGGCGGAGGCGGCTCCTTCCAGCCCGGCGCGGCGCCCTGGGGTAACATGGTCTCTTATTTCGGTTCGCTCCGTTACAACTACAAACAGAAATATTTCCTCGCCGGCACCATGCGGGCGGACGCCTCCAGCCTGGTAAATCCGCTCTATCGCTGGGGCTACTTTCCCACTATTTCCGGTGCGTGGATCCTGTCCGAAGAACCATTTTTCGGCAGCCTCACAGACAAGACGATCAACTATTTGAAACTTCGTGCGAGCTGGGGTAAATCCGGCGGCAACCTTCCGCCCTCTTCCGGCGCCTATCTGACCCTGCTCGGCGCCACCACCTATCCCAATGCCGGCGGCGGCTATGTACAGGGCTATGCCCCTTCGACGATCGCCAACCCCGAGATCCGCTGGGAAATCCAGAAAGACTACACCTTCGGACTCGACGCCACCCTGCTGAACAACAAGCTCAATGTCACGGCGGAGAAATACATCCGCAACCCCAGCAGCCTGCTGGAAGATATTATGGTCGACTATATACTTGGCTATCCACAGGGCTATTATCCCACACAAAAGGCTAACATAGGAAAATTGAGAACCAACGGATGGGACCTCTCCATCGGCTACAAGGACAATATCACGCGCAAACTCAAGTTCGGCGTCAACCTAACCGTCAGCCACTCCAGATCCATCGTCAAGGACCTCGGCACGGCCGACCCGATCGCCGGCCATG
The DNA here is from genome assembly GCA_035550615.1 of Puia sp. GTDB lineage: Bacteria > Bacteroidota > Bacteroidia > Chitinophagales > Chitinophagaceae > Puia. Next base: position 333 of record DASZOW010000358.1, on the reverse strand, counting down.
AGGCAAACGACGTGATCTCTACTTACCGTTCCCGTTTGACCAAAGGTCACGAGCCCGGCGCCTGGTACGGCTACAAAACAGCCGGCGTCTTCCAATCGGATGCCGAGGCCGCCGCCTATGTCAACAAGAACGGGACCCGGCTGCAACCCGCCGCCAAGGCCGGCGATCTGAAATTCGAGAACACCAATGGGGATTCGGTCCTCGACACCAAGGACCTCACCGACCTCGGATCTCCCTGGCCAAAATATACCGGTAACTTCACGCTTACACTCAGCTACGGCAACTTCGACTTCCGGACCGAGATCTATGGATCGTTTGGTGCGGAATATTTCC
>DASZOW010000357.1:0-12025 GCA_035550615.1 Puia sp. | reverse complement strand
TGATGAAATCGAAGTAGTTCTTCTGTTTTTTCATCGTGGCTTCGTCGGAGGTGAGGGCGAACTGGTGCGCTCCGAGGCGTTTGGCGTCTTTTTCTTTGGAGGGCGAGCCGCTGAGCATGGTGACCTCCGCGCCGAGGGATGCGCCCAATTTTACGGCCATGTGGCCGAGTCCGCCGAGCCCGAGTACGCCTAACCGATGTCCGCGGCCGACGTTCCAGTGGCGAAGCGGGGACCAGGTAGTGATGCCGGCGCAGAGCAGGGGGGCGACGCCTTCGAGCGGAAGTTTTTCCGACACGTGGAGGGTATAGTTTTCGTCGGCTACGATCTGGCTGGAGTATCCGCCGTAGGTGGGTGTTTTTTTGTCGCGTTCGTGGTCGTTATAGGTTTGGGTGCAGCCTTCTTCGCAATATTGTTCGAGGCCTTCCCGGCAGCTGGCGCATTTGCGGCAGGAGTCGACGAAGCAGCCGATACCGGCCAGGTCACCGATCTTGAAATTTTTTACTTCGGCGCCGACGCGGCTGATGCGGCCTACGATCTCGTGGCCGGGCACCATCGGGAAGATCGATCCGCCCCATTCGTCGCGGGCCTGATGGATATCCGAGTGGCATACTCCGCAATAGAGGATGTCGATGACGACGTCATGGGGACCGGGTTCGCGGCGTTGAAAATTATAAGGCGTCAGCGGCGTGGTTGCGTTCATGGCCGCGTAGGATCTTGCAGCGATCATAAGAGTATATTTTGAGTGGTAAATTCCGGTGTCCGAGTTATTGATCGAAGAGGTTTTCCCAGCCTTCACTTTTGAGGCGGTCGACTTTGCTGAGCACTTCCGTTTCGAGGTATTTTTTGTATTCCGCGACCTTGCCGCTGACGGCGGGGTCGAATGCGCCGATGATCGATGCTGCGAGGACGCCGGCGTTCTTGGCGCCGTTGAGGGCCATGGTGGCCACGGGTACGCCGCCCGGCATCTGCAGGATGCTCAGGATCGAATCCCAGCCGTCGATGGAGTTGGAAGATTTTACCGGTACGCCGATCACCGGAAGGGTCGTGAGTGAAGCGACCATGCCCGGCAGATGTGCGGCGCCGCCTGCGCCGGCGATGAGGACCTTGAGGCCGCGGTTGGCCGCGCCGGTGGCATATTTCACCATGCGGAGGGGTGTCCGGTGGGCGGAGACAACGGTCAATTCGAAAGGAATGGCGAATTCGGTGAGCATGTCGCCGGCGGCCTTCATAATATTCAGATCGCTGTCGCTGCCCATGATAATGCCTACCAATGGTGTACTCATTTCTATTTTTTTAGCTGCCTATGCTTCGGTCCCGCATTTCGACAACGGGCTCCTGGGCTGCCGCTGCGGCGTTGGCCGCGGCTGCTTCCTTGCTGATCACTTTGAGCGTATTCTTTATCTTGTGCGCTTTGTAGACGAGGTCTTGTTTCTCGCGGCTGATGATGGTCACGTGCCCCATCTTTCTGCCGGGTTTGGTGTGGGTCTTGCCATAGATGTGGACGAATGTGTTGTCCATCTGCAGCACTTCGTCGAGTCCCTGGTAATAGGCTTCGCCTTCGCAGGCTTGTGCGCCGATGAGGTTGACGATCGCACCGGGCAGGATCGCTTCCGTATTTCCAAGCGGATATCCGAGGATAATGCGCCACAGCATATCGAACTGGGCGCTATAGTTGGCTTCGATGGTATGATGTCCGCTGTTGTGGACGCGTGGGGCGGTCTCGTTGACGAAGACGTCGCCTTGTTTGGTGACGAACAGCTCTACGGCAAAGATGCCCGGGCTTTTAAGCTCCTTGACCACGCGCAGGGAGATGGCCTCCATCTTCCAGAGAAGGCTTTGCGGCAGCTCTGCCGGGCTGATCTGGTAGTCGAGGAGGTTGAGCCGTTGGTCGAAGACCATTTCCACGGGCGGGTAGATGGCTGTTTCACCTTTTTGTCCGACGGCGATGATCTGCGAGATCTCTTTGTCCATGGCGATCATTTTCTCGAGGACACCCGGGGCGTCGAAGCCTTTTTCCAGGTCGTCTTTGGTGCGCAGGACGCGGACGCCTTTTCCATCGTAGCCGCCGATGCCGATCTTATGTACGGCGGGGAGCATGTCGGCCTGGCTGCGTACATCGTTCAACGTTTGGGTGACGATAAATTCCGCGGTGGGAATGGTATGCTGGGAATAGAATTGTTTCTGGGTGATCTTGTTCTTGATGGTGCGCAGGGCCGAGGGTTTGGGATAGATTTTGACCCCTTCCGCTTCCAGCTTTTCCAGCGCGTCTTCGTTCACCGATTCGATCTCGATGGTTACTGCGTCCAGTCCCTGGCCGAAGCGGTATACGTCGTCGAAATTGCGGATATCCCCTTTGGTGAAATGATGACAAAGATGTGCGGCGGGGCTGTGTTCGTCGTTCTCCATGAGGTAGGTCTCGACCGGATAATCGGCAGCTGCCTGCAACAACATTCGTCCCAACTGGCCGCCACCTAAGATACCTACTTTCAACATGGTGATAATTTCGTCGAAGATAGATAATACGCTCTTTATGAATGCATTTTTTTTGTATTTTGCATGATGTAATGCGTCCCGACTACTCTCATAAAATTTTCGGCGACAAGCGCCGGCAGCCGTTCCTGCGGCTGGCGACGTATACCAGCGTTGCCCCTGCTGCTGCGTGATCATGCTGGTTTTCCGAAATTTTTACATATAAAATATATTTCATAATGTCTAATCGAGATTTTCTGCCATTGCAGGGAACCGACTATGTCGAATTTTATGTAGGCAATGCCAAACAGGCCGCGCATTTTTACCGGTCGGCTTTTGGTTTTCAGACCCTTGCCTATAGCGGGCCCGAAACCGGCGATAAAGAAAAGGTCAGCTATGCCGTGCGTCAGAACAAGCTGACATTTGTTTTTACCACTGCCTTAAGACCCGATCACCCGATAGCAAAGCATGTCGATCTTCATGGGGACGGGGTCAGGGTGCTGGCGTTGCGGGTGGATGATGCGACAACGGCGTGGCGGGAGACGACCGCGCGTGGCGGCAAGAGCTTTATGGAGCCGGAGATGCTGACCGATAAGGATGGCGAGGTCGTTCTGAGCGGCATCCATACGTATGGGGATACGATCCATCTTTTTGTCGAGCGCAAGCATTACGGGGGATGTTTTATGCCCGGTTTCCGGGAATGGAAGTCGCAGTATAACCCGGCCGATACGGGGCTTTTGTATGTCGACCATTGTGTCGGCAATGTGGGTTGGAACCAGATGAACCAGTGGGTCGGTTTTTATGAGCGGGTCATGGGTTTCAGCAATATCCTTTCCTTTGACGACAAGGATATCTCTACCGAATATTCCGCGTTGATGAGCAAGGTGATGAGCAATGGCAACGGGTTTGTGAAATTTCCGATCAACGAGCCGGCGGAGGGAAAGAAGAAATCGCAGGTGGAAGAGTATCTCGAGTTCTATAAGGGGGAGGGGGTGCAGCATGTCGCGTTGGCTACCGCCGATATCGTAAGCACCGTAACGCAGCTGCGGGACAGGGGGGTAGAGTTCCTGCAGGTGCCTTCTTCGTATTATGAGGACCTGCTGAGCCGGGTAGGAAAGATCGATGAGGACCTCCGGCCTTTGAAGGAGCTGGGCATCCTGGTGGACCGGGATGACGAAGGATATCTGCTGCAGATCTTTACGAAGCCCGTGGAGGACAGGCCGACGATCTTCTTTGAGATCATCCAGCGGAAGGGGGCCAGGAGTTTCGGGAAGGGCAATTTCAAGGCGCTTTTCGAGGCTATCGAGCGGGAACAGTCCGCAAGGGGAAACTTGTAGGAGCTTGTAAATGTGGCAGGTTTTTTGCATTTTTGGGTGGTGACTTTAGACTACCCTATTGTTGTATTGTATGCACGTTAAACATCTCCTTGTCGCGCTCCTGTATGTGGCTATCGTTGGGGGTCTATGTTTCGGTCCGAGCGACCGGGTCTCCGCCCAAAATTCAGCCCCTTCCATACATTTTATTGACTATCAACGAGCCAGCCCCAAAATCGGGGATATGTTGCATCGGATGGAGGATACCTTGATGAAGCAGTTCAAGGAGAAGGGGCTGGTGTGGCCGGCGCGTTTCGTGTATATCCGGAGCTTCAAATGCGACAGCCAGCTGGAGGTATGGGTCAAGAGTTCGGAAAAGGAAAAGTATTCGCTTTTCAAGACCTATAAGATCTGCGCGCTGGCCGGAACGCTGGGGCCCAAGCGGATGCAGGGGGATTACCAGGTGCCGGAAGGGTTTTACTATATCAATGAATTCAAGCCGAATTCGGAATATCATCTTTCCCTGGGGTTGAACTATCCCAATGCGTCGGACCGGATGCTCAGCGATTCCACGCAACCCGGCGGGGACATTTATATACATGGCAGCTGTGTGACGACCGGCTGCATCCCGATCACCGACAGCCAGATCGAAGAGCTGTATACGATCTGTGCGTATGCCAAGGCCCTGGGCGAGGATTTTATCCCGGTGCACATCTTCCCCGTGAATTTCAACAATATCCGCAGTGTAGGGTATCTCAACAAATATCTTCAGACCTTCTCCGAATACACGCCTTTTGCGAAGAGCATGCGCAGCGCTTTTTATTATTTCGAGAAGTATCGCCAGGTCCCCTTTGTGATGGTCAATGGGAAGGGTCAGTATGTGACCGAGGAAGTATCGCCAAACGAGGCCGAGGTAAAGATCCCCGATGTGGAGCCGGTGACCGTGGCGAAAAAGAAGCCCGTGCATATGCGTCCCGAGCGGGTCGATCCTATTCCGGAGGACGAGCTGGCGCGTTCCGTGGACCGGCTGCCGGTGTATCCGGGTGGGAATGACGCCTTCCAGGCTTTTTTGAATCACCTGAGCAAGGAGAGCGTCAAGGATCTCGATGCGGGGCAGACCAAGGCTTTCGTGATGGTGGAATATGTGATCGATTCGCTTGGCAAGCCCGTGTATGCGAAGGTGACGCGTGGCGGCAATGATGTCGTCAACGAGAAGATCGAAGACGCCTTCATGGGTATGCCGAGATGGTCGCCTGCCGAGCATGGCAAGGCGCATGTGCCGATACGACTCAAGCAAACAGTGATGATCGGTGATAATTGATCCGGTTCTCTGCCGGCTTTTTAACGCATCAGCAGCTGTACCGTCTGCGGGGTTTGTTGCCGCAGGACTATCTGGCGGCCGGCGGTGAGCCGGGTCAGCGTTTCGGTATCATAGTGCCGGATGGTCAGCAGGGTCAGCCCGCGTTCCACCTGTACATCGAATTCTCCCGCGGCTTCCAGCGCCAGCTTTTCGATCTTCGAGGGTTTGTCGTCCAGGCAGACCTGCAGGCTTACCGCCCCGGTCTGGATCAGGCTGGGTTTTATGCGCACCTGGCCGAAGAGCTGGTATAGACGGGCCGCACCTGTTTCCCCGACAAAAGAAAAATCTTTGGAATGCAACTGCACCAGCACCTGTTCCTGTTTCAGGACGATGACGGGCGGGAGGCCTTTGAGCGAGTGGTTATGGATGACGGTGCCGGGCAGGGAGGCGTCGAGAAAACATTTTACATAGAGTGGGATGTCTTTGTTCTGCAGCGGTTTGATGGTTTTGGGATGGATGACCTGTGCGCCGTAATAGGCCATTTCGATGACCTCGTCGTAGTTGAGCTCGCGAAGGATCTTTGCGTCGGGGAATTGTTTGGGATCGGCGTTCATGACGCCTTCGACGTCCTTCCAGATGGTGAGGCTTTCCGCGTCGAGGAGGTTGGCAAAGACGGCGGCGGTGTAGTCGCTTCCTTCCCGGCCGAGGGTGGTGCTTTCGTTATCGGCTGTGGCGCCGATGAAGCCCTGGGTGATCACAAGATTGTCTTCGTTATAGAGCGGCAGGATATCCCGGGTGATCCTGGATGCCGTATAGGTCATGTCGATGGCGGCATCGCGGAAGTTCGCGTCGGTGCGGAAGAGATCGCGGACGTCGATCCATTGGTTGCCGATGCCGGACTCGGCGAGGAAGGCGCTGACGATGGAGGTGCTGAGCAGCTCGCCGATACAAACGATCTGGTCGTAGTAGTAGTCGTATTCCCGGACAGGTTTATCGTGGAGCAGCCATTCCACTTCGGTGAAGAAATCGCGGAGCTGGGCTTCGGCGGCCAGGTAGTTCCGTACCAGCAGGTATTTGGCGGTGGTGAGGTGGTTGTCTTTGATCTGGCCGAAAAGCCTCAGGGCTTCGTCCTTATGTCCGGCAAAGAAGGCTTCGGCGACTTTTTCCAGGGCGTTCGTCGTTTTGCCCATGGCGGAGATGACCACCAGCAGGCGTTCGTCTTTATAGGAACGGAGGATGGCCGGGATCTGCCGGATACGTTCTACGCTGTTGACGCTCGCGCCGCCGAACTTGAAAAGTTTCATGGCGCAAATATAGGCTGCCGGCATCGTTGTCGTAGATTCTTGAATGGTGAATTGCTAAAAGGTGCTAAATTGCGCTCCTATGAATGTCAATAGAAAAGTACTTACCCTGGATGAATTCACGCTTCAGCAGCTGCGGATGTTTCCGAATGCTACCGGCGAGCTGAGTAATCTGCTGCGCGATATCGGGCTGGCGGCAAAGCGGATCAATGTAGAGGTCAACAAGGCCGGGCTTGTGGATATCCTGGGTGATGCGGGGACTGTGAACGTGCAGGGGGAGGATGTAAAGAAATTGGACATCTATGCCAACGATCAGTTTATGGGTGTGTTGCGGCATGGCATCAGCTGTGCGGGTATTGGCAGCGAAGAACTGGATGACAGCGTCGTTTTCGATGATGATATCAGCAATAACTCCAAGTATGTGTGTCTTTTCGATCCGCTGGACGGGAGCGGCAATATCGATGTGAATGTGAGCATCGGCACGATCTTCGGCGTTTACCGCCGGATCAGCGAGAAGGGCAAGCCGTGCACGAAGGCGGATTTTCTGCAGCCCGGCCGGAACCAGGTGGCTGCGGGGTATATCGTCTATGGGTCTTCGACGATGCTGGTGTATGCTACCCGGCGCGGCGTCAACGGGTTTACGCTCGATCCATCCATCGGCGAGTTTACGCTGAGCCATCCCAATATCAAATGTCCCGAGGCCGGGAAGATCTACTCGGTGAATCACGGCAATTTCTTTCAATATGACGATCGCGTGAAGGCGTATATCGATGCCTGCCAGAAAAAGACGAAAGATAACGGTGGGCCTTATACGCAGCGATATATCGGGTCGATGGTATCGGATGTGCACCGCAACCTGATCAAGGGGGGCATTTTTCTTTATCCTGCGACGGTGTCCAAACCCGGCGGGAAGCTGCGGCTGATGTACGAGTGCAATCCCTTTGCATTTATTACCGAGGTGGCGGGGGGCAAGGCTACCAATGGCCGGCAGCGCATCCTGGATATCCAGCCTACGGAGCTGCATCAGCGTTCGCCTTTCTTCGTGGGAAGCCGGCTGATGATGGAGGAGCTGGAAAGCTATCTTACAAAGTAGTGCTGGTTTTGAAGACCCTGCGCACGGGGTTTTCGGCGGCGGCATCGGTGGAGCTGAGCTGCCGCAGTTTGGCATATTTCAGGAAAGTATAGTAGGCGGAATGGATGGCGATCATAAAACCGGGTAAGCCGTCGAGGAAACCGGCGTGGAGGAAATAGCCGGAAATGAACGACGCCAGGGGACTGAAGATGATCTTGAGCCGGGATGGCCTTTTCCGTTGCTGATGCATTCTTTTTGCGGCCAGGGAGCTATAGCGGTCGATCTTGGCGACGTGGGTTTCCTGGTCGGCATAAGGGAGGTGGAGCAGATCGCCTTTAAGGTTGCCGAGGGTGGCGTCTTTGCCCGGGTCCAGCGATTCGTGTACGAGGTCGGTGCTCCACAGCGCTTTGTCGCGGCGGACGAGGCGAAGTTTGCGATCGGGATACCAACTGCTATGTCTGATCCAGCGGCCGCAGTAGTAGCTCAGGCGGTTCATGAAATAGCCGTCGCAGGGGAAGCCGCGTTCTTTTTCGTATAAGATGTTTTGGTTGAGCTCGGCGCCGATGTATTCGTCGGCATCGAGGTATAAGACATGGTCGTGGGTGGCCATTTGAGCGGCGGAGTTCTTCTGGTCGCCGTAGCCGGAGAAGGCGCGGAAATAGCATTTTGCACCTAGCCCCGTTGCGAGTTCCGCGGTGCGATCTGTAGAAAAGGAATCCAGCACGATGACTTCATCCGCTATTTGTTTGACAGACCCGATACACCGGCCGATATTCTTCTCTTCGTTATGGGTAATGATTATGACAGATAAGGATGCCATGCTACAAATTTAGCAATTTCGGTACACTAATTGGATGATAAGAGGCATGAAAGTCCATTTCCGTTGCCCGATGGTGGTGGTTTTGTTCAAATAAGCGGTAATTTGCGCCTATGACAGCGAAAACGATCATTTCCGTCAGGGATCTTACAAAGAAGTATGGCGATTTCGAGGCGGTGAGAGGCATCTGCTTCGACGTTATGGAAGGGGAGATCTTCGGGCTGCTGGGGCCGAATGGCGCGGGCAAGTCTACGACGTTGGAGATCATCGAGACGTTACGGGATAAAACGGGTGGGCAGGTCGTCGTGGATGGTTTCGACCTGGACCGTGATCCGGGCGAGATCAAGAAGGTGATCGGCGTGCAATTGCAGACGTCGGGTTATTATCCGGGGCTGAATCTTACCGAGCTCATCGATCTTTTTGGCGGCCTGTATAACCGGAAGGTGAATCCGGTGAACCTGTTGGATATGGTCAATCTCCGGGATAAGGCGAAGGCGAAGTTCAAGGAGCTGAGCGGCGGGCAGAAGCAGCGTTTTTCCATCGCCACGACCCTGATCAATCAGCCGCGGATCATTTTTCTCGACGAACCGACGACGGGGCTCGATCCGCAGGCCAGGCGCAATCTCTGGGAGCTGATCAAGGATATCCGGGGCAAGGGGACGACGGTGATCATTACGACACATTATATGGATGAGGCGGAGATCCTTTGCGACCGGGTCGCCATCATCGACGCCGGTAAGATCATTGCGTTGGAGACGCCGGACCGGCTCATCGACAAGCTGGTGGCTGAAGGTTTTGAGCGGCCCAAGGAGGTCAAGAAGGCGAACCTGGAAGACGTATTTATACACCTGACCGGCCACGAGTTGCGGCCGGAGCACTAGACGGTCCCGGCGGGTACCCGAGCGAATGGACAGTTTGCCCCAGGGCGACACTAAAATAATTTGCCCCAGGGCCGATACTAAAATAAAAAAACAGACTTATGAGCACCACTGCTATCGACCCGCGTTACCCGATCGGACAGTACGAGCCGAAGCCTTTTTCCGAGCAACAGAAGCAGGCCTGGCTGAATGATATCAAATTTTTGCCGCAGCTGTTAGAGAATGCGATCGTCAACCTGGATGAGGCGCAGCTGCAGACCCCATACCGGGATGGCGGCTGGACGGTACAACAGCTGGTGCATCATGTGGCGGACAGTCATCTGAATGCCTATTGCCGGTTCAAGCTGGGGCTGACGGAAGACCATCCCACGATCCGGCCGTACGAGGAAAAGGAGTGGGCCTTGCTGAATGATGTAAAGACCATCCCGTTGAATGTCTCCATTACGCTGCTATATGCGCTGCATACCCGCTGGTATGCCGCTATCAACGATCTTCCGCCGGCTGCCTGGGAGCGTACGGTATTTCATCCGGAGGCGGGCAAGACGATGTCGCTTTGGTATCTTTTGGGCAACTATAGCTGGCATGGGCGGCATCATACGGCGCATATTACTTCATTGAGAGAAAGGATGGGTTGGGCATGAAAGATCTTAGCTGGAAGACGATATCGAAAGAATATATTTTCAAGGACGATTGGATCAGGATGCGTAAGGACAGCTGCGAAACGCCGGAAGGCAAGCTGGTCTCCCCTTATTATGTCTATGAGTTCCCCGATTGGGCGATCGCCGTGGCGATGACGACCGATGGGCGGTTTATTTTCGAGCGGCAGTACCGGCATGCGCTTGGGCTGACGAGCTATGAGCTGCCGGGCGGGTGTATAGATGGTTCGGATGCTTCGCCGGAGGCGGCGGTGCGGCGGGAGCTGCTCGAGGAGACGGGGTATAGTTTTTCTTCGGTGGAATTCCTGGGCAAGACGTCGGCGAATCCCAGCACGTTCGACAACTGGGCCTATCTGTACCTGGCTACGGGTGGGGAGCTGACGCATCCCCAGCAGCTGGATCATGGCGAGGAGATCGAGGTTCAGCTGTTTACGATCGATGAGCTACGGCAGTTGTTGAGCGAGGGTGGGATCGTGCAGAGTATGCATGTTACTGCGCTTTTTTATGCTTTGCCTAAATTGGGATTTTAGACTTCAATCGGGATTTAGCCTTCAATCGGGATTTTAGACTTCCGCCACGACGAATACGGAGCCACAGACGACGACCAGGTCTTTTGGCCGGGCATGGGTTTTGGCGGCGGCGAGGGCTTCGGGCACGGTAGGATAGGCGAGGCCTGCGAGTCCCGCGGCGGCGGCCTGGGTGGCAAGCTCCTGTTCGGGCAGGGCGCGCGGGATCCGGGCGCGGGTGAAATAATAGTGCGCCTGCGGGGGTAAGATAGAGAGCACCCGGCTGATATCCTTGTCTTTTACCATGCCCAGTACGATATGCAGCTCTTCGTGGTCGGTGACCTCGATCTGGCGTACCAGCTGGCGAACGCCGTCTTCGTTATGCGCCACGTCGAGGACGATATCGGGGTGTTCATGGACCAGTTCCCAGCGGCCATGGAGGCCGGTGAGTTTTTTTACTTTCTTTAATGCGCGTTCGACGGCGTCTTGTTCAATGATCCAGCCCTGGCCTTTGAGAACGTGGACGGCTTCCAGCACGGTCAGCAGGTTTTTTGTCTGATAGATGCCGGCAAGGTCCAACGTATAATATTGTTTGTCGTCGGCAACGGGGCCGGCGGCTACTTCGGCTATGAGTTGATGGCGTTCGTACTTCCATTCCGAGATGTAATGATGTTTGTCCGCAAAGCGGATGGGGGCTTGTTCTTCGTGGGCGCGTTGTTCAAAGATGGGGGCCGATTCCGGATGATATTCGCCGATGACGACGGGTATGCCGCGTTTGATGATGCCCGCTTTTTCGAAGGCGATTTTGGCCAACGTATCGCCGAGTAGATTCATGTGGTCATAGCCGATATTGGTGATTACCGAGAGTTCGGGCGTAATGATATTGGTGGAGTCGAGTCGGCCGCCGAGGCCAACTTCCACAATAGCGATGTCAACGTTTTGCCGGGCGAAATAATCGAAGGCCATGACGACGCTGATCTCGAAGAAGGAGGGGTCCAGTTTTTCGGCTTGTGGCGCGATGCGTTGGACGAAGTCGACGACGGCGGCTTCGGTGATGAATTCGCCATTGACGCGGATGCGTTCGCGGAAGTCTTTGAGATGGGGGGAGGTATATAGTCCCGTTTTATAGCCGGCTTCCTGGAAGATGGCGGCGAGCATGTGGCTCGTAGAGCCTTTGCCGTTAGTGCCCGCAATGTGGACCGATTTGAACCGGCGTTCGGGGTTGCCGGCGAATTCGCTTAGCTGCCAGGTGTTGTCGAGGTCTTTACGATAGGCCGCGGCGCCGATGCGGCTGAACATGGGGAGCCTGTTAAACAGATAGTCGACCGTTTCTGCGTAGTTCATAGACGGGCAAAGGTAAGGCGGAAGGGCTTAGTTATGTGTCTAGTTATGCACTCTGAAGTTAAAGATGAGGGTGCCGACGGATTCGCCGCTGCCCGCATTGAATTTCACCTGGCGGGCCTTGCGTTTGGCAATGGCGACCATGTTGGCTTCGGAGGTGGTGGACCCGCGGAGCTGGTAGTCGGCGTCGATGACGTTGCCGGCTGCGTCGACGTGGACGTCTATGGCGACCTTGGCGTTCTCATTGAAGTCATCCGTGAATGCGGGGGTATGGATGATGCCGCGACCTGCCAGTCCCCGCGAGATGCTGACGCCGCCGTTGCCATGGCCGCCGCCGGTATAGTTGGTGGAGCTGGGATTGCCGCCGGGCGC
>DASZOW010000356.1:0-3537 GCA_035550615.1 Puia sp. | reverse complement strand
CCACCTTCGCCTTGAAGTCGGCCGAGAATTTTCTGCGGGATTGCTTTTTCATCTTGAGTTGTTAAATTTAAACCTTTTATTTAACTAACCCAGTGGTCCGAATTTCAGGGAGTATTATACTGGGATGTTTTTCATTTTTGTCCTGTGATCAAAACGAACGGATATGTTGAACGGCGTTAGTTGGGGACAGTTTGCGGTTTTTATGTTGGTGGCCGCTGGTGTGTATTATTTGTATGTGCTCGTCGCTTATTATCGGGCAGAAGCTTTTGGTTGGCTCGGCCGGAAGCCTATTAAGAAGGAGATCGGGCAAAGGGCGACAGGAAGTGATAGTATCGGGGCTCAGGATTCGGTGGGCGAGACAGAACCGAAGGCGACGGGCGACCAGGCGGAACTTTTTGAACATCGGCGGCAGGCGGATAGTAAGGAAGGTCAATTTCAGCAGATGCAGCGTTGATGCGTTCTTTGATCGAGATCTCTTTGCGTTCTTCATCGACGGTAATGCGGGCATAGATAAGCGCCTGCTGCTTGTTCTCCTTGCAGCGCCGAATGATAAAATCGATGCTGAAGGAATGCGTGGTCTTCATGACAATTCCTTTTAACTCTTCGTAAATAGATTAATTCCACTCTTCACTTCTTGTCAGGCCGCAGGTTCGAATCCATTTCGAATCCAGTCAAAACGTATCAAAAAAATTTACGCAAATGACTATAATTCAGTGATTTGATGGCGTTGTAGTGAGTCAATTAGTGTGCCGGAAGCAACTCACCTGAAAGCACACCGGAGATTGGTTATTTTCTGCTGCTTTTTGATATTTCGTCCAAGAAAAAAGCCTGTAGATACTGAGTATTTACAGGCTTTCATCCATTTTGATTGTCATTCTGTCGACCTGGCTGTACTTACTTCGAACCGCTTTTTCGCCGATCTCAGATACTTTTCTGTATTAACATATTGATTTTGTTCCAATTGGATTTTAACTAATTTATGTTACCAAATTGGTAACATTTTTCTTAACTTTGTATATGAGGGTGATTGCCGTAAAAACGTTGAAGGAACATTGGACCGCGTACCCGCAAGCCGAACCAGCCTTATTAGCTTGGTACGAAGAAGCCGAAACAGCTCAATGGAATAGTCCCCAGGAATTGAAACAACAATATCGAAATGCTTCAATCCTGACGGACAAACGGGTAGTCTTCAATATCCATGGAAATACCTACAGATTAATAGTGGATATAGAATATCGTTTGAAAATTGTTTTTGTCGTGTGGTTTGGTACCCACAAGCAATATGATAAAATAGACGCCAAAAAAGTAAGTTATGTTAAAGCCGATAAAAAATAACGCTCAATACGAAGATGCTCTTGCCAGGGTTTACGAACTCATGCAAAAGGATCTCAAACCTGAGTCTAAGGATTCTGATGAGCTGGAAGTACTTTCCATCCTCGTTAAAGAATATGAGCTGGATCATTATCCTGTACCGAAACCATCTCCGCTGGAAGCGATCAAATTTCGTTTGGAACAGGTAGGGATGTCAGAAGCAGAGCTTTCTGAAATTTTGGGTGCCCGTTCACGCAAATCAGAAATCTTATCTGGTAAAAGAAAGCTCAGCCTGGCTATGATTCGCAAACTTAATGAGGTACTGCATATACCGGCGGAAGTATTGATTCAGACATATTAAGTAAATTGTTCAACCCCGTGGTAAACATAAAATACACAGGATGATATTTTTACAAGCTGAGATGGCTGCCGGAATATTTCTCGTTTATATCGCGTTACCTGTCTTCTTGCTGCTAGTAACGCCGATTATTCTGGGAGTCCTCATGAGATTCGCATGGAGAAGACTCGGAAAGCAAGAGTTCGTACAAAATAAAATGCATTATTACAAAGATCCATTATTGTTTTTTCCCTTGTTTGTTTTGTCAATAGTGATCGCTTGCTTCTTTTTCTATCTGTTATTGATCCTGTTCGACAAATTATTCTTTGGACCCGGGCCTATCACTTAAGAAAGAATTTTGCGGAGTACCTAAAAATGCCATCGAGGTAGCAAATAACTGTTGAAGGCAGGAAGTGCGGGAACGAACTATCGGCAATTGACAACACTTGAATCAATGGGCGGGCTTTTGACCTCCTATTTCTTTCCCCTGGCGGCTTATCAACTTAATAAAGTTAGCCGCGAGGGGAGGGGTAAATAGCTGACCTTTTGGCGTATCGAAGTTCTTTGTATTTGGCTTTTGATTGCCGACTCCGGAGGCAAATTCTCTCTTTCCGTTGTGGCGTGCCACAACGGGACATCTTGCCGGGGACGCGTGCCACGCGGTCCCCTGGACACACCGAAGTTTTTTGACTGCTTGGATAACGGATAAGGCTACCGCCAAATCGGCATCGAGGCCCTACCACCTGCAACCCTTCTGAATAGGTGCTGCATGCTGGATAAGGGTAACTTTACCCCTCCCCTCGTGGCTAATGTGTATGAAGGATTATGAAGTGAATGACGGTCTAATGGAAGAGTATAGCCCTGAAATGTTCCAACCGGAAAAGGTGCAGGAACGATTGAAGGCGCAGGGTATCCATGTCACTATCGAGCAGGCCGTCCAGATTATCGAACTGCTCGACCGCCTCTCAAATTTAATCATCGATCAACATTTTCGACAATGCAAGTAGCCGATCTATATATCCGCGTAAGCACGGACGAACAAGCCGACAAGGGTTATTCCCAACGCAACCAGGAGGAAATGCTGCGCAAATACTGCAACCTTCACGCCATACAAGTGCGCAAGGTGATCTTCGAGGATCACTCCGCCAAGTCGTTCAACCGCCCCCAATGGAAGGCGCTGTTGCTGAACTTCCGCAAACACAAGGGAGGCCCTGACCTGGTACTGTTCACTAAATGGGACAGGTTTAGCCGGAACGCCGGCGACGCCTACCAAATGATCAACGTCCTGCGAAAGCTGGGCGTCGAACCCCAGGCCATCGAGCAGCCGTTAGACCTGTCCATCCCTGAAAATAAGATGATGCTCGCTTTTTACCTTGCAGCTCCGGAAGTGGAGAACGACCGCCGGGCGTTGAACGTCTTTTACGGCATGCGTAGAGCGCGCAAAGAAGGCCGCTATATGGGCCTTGCCCCAATTGGCTACATCAACCGCACCGACCTGAACGGGCGCAAATATATCGCCCCGGACGTGCCACAGGCTGATATTATCCGGTGGGCCTTCGAGGAGCTGGCGGCCGGCCGGTATAAAACCGAGGTAGTTTGGAAGATGGCGAAGGCTAAAGGCTTCAAGGGTGCGCGGAGCCTGTTCTGGTTTGCGATCCGCAACCCGGTGTACTGCGGAAAAATATTCATCCCCAAGCATAAGGACGAGGAAAGCCAGTTTGTCAAAGGGCAGCATGAGCCCCTTATATCGGAATCCTTGTTCTATGAAGTGCAGGACATACTGGACGGCAGAGGTAGACGGTACAGGTTGAAGACGGTGGCCGCAATGTCGCTGCCGCTTCGGGGTTTTCTACTTTGCCCACTTTGTGGAAAGATATTGAGTGGAAGCG
>DASZOW010000355.1:0-3276 GCA_035550615.1 Puia sp. | reverse complement strand
GGTTTATTTCGGAACGCAGGATGGCGGGATCATCGGGGGCATGGACAC
Source organism: Puia sp. (assembly GCA_035550615.1). Lineage (GTDB taxonomy): Bacteria > Bacteroidota > Bacteroidia > Chitinophagales > Chitinophagaceae > Puia. Next base: position 3,228 of record DASZOW010000355.1, on the reverse strand, counting down.
AGGCTGCCAGACCGGCGCCGCTTTTTTTCAATGCTGACTCGAGCAGCCAGCGATTGCTGTTGCGGATCTGTACCGGCCCGATAGGCTCACCCGGCGGCACCACTTCGTTGCCCGTTGTCAGCAAGGCGATCCGCGGCCTCCGGGCGACTGTCACGCGCGTCTTACCCAGCGTCGCCAGCAGACCGACTACGGCCGGCTCACAGACACAGGGATGATCGATCACCACCTGTCCGGCGGCGAGATCTTCACCCTGCCGGGCTATATTCTGATAGGGGCGCCAGGGAAAACCGGGATCGACCGGGGCGGGGAGCGTGCCTGCCGGCAAAGGATCGGACAACACCGGGAGCAGTTGGGCAAAGCCAGGGCCCTCTTCCACGTTCTCACGGCGGATGACGATGTCGGCGGAAGCCGGAACGGCGCCACCGGTCATGATCTTATAACATTCCCCCACGCCGATGGTGCGCCGGCTTTGATAACCGGCCATGATCGTTTCGGCAACGGTAAAACGGCGGATACCCTGCTCGAGGTCCCTGTAACGCATCGCGTATCCATCCATCGTGCTGCGGGGAAAAGGCGGATAATCCCGGTCCGCCCGGATGGTCTCTGCCAATACGCGGCCTGCCGCATCTTCCAGGGAGACGGTCTCGGTACCAAAGGAGCGGGCCCGCTCCAATACCAGTTCCTGCGCCTGCCGGTAGGTGATCATAAACGTAGTTTAATGGGCCAACGGCCCGGTCTAGTGCCCTCCTCCTTTCATCATCTTACGTGCATGGAAGACGGCCGGAAGGATCGCCTCCAGCGATTCCCGCGCCCCATCGCTGCTGCCCGGCAGGGTGACGACCAGCGTCTGACGGATCGAGCCCGCCACTCCCCTGCTCATCATGGCCATGGGCGTCCGCTGCTGGCCGTATACCCGCATGGCTTCGGCGATGCCGTCTGCATCACGCTCCAGCATCTCCCGAACTGCGGTTACGGTATTATCGCGGGGGCCGAGACCCGTGCCGCCGGTCGTAAAAATGAATTGGATATCTTCGTTTACCCACTCCCGTATCTGCCGCTGGATCGCGGTCGTCTCGTCGGGAACGACGGCGTAATATTTTACCTGGGCATTGACGGCCGTGAGCATCTCCTGTATCAGCCTGCCGCTTTTGTCTTCGCGCTTGCCTTCGGCCGTAGAATCCGAACATACGAGCACGGCGCAGGCGGGCGGCGTGGCAAAATACCGTTCCCGGTCGCTTTTGCCTCCCTTCTTCTCCAACAGCCGGATATGGCCGATCTCGAGCGTCTTGTCCACCGGCTTGAGCATATCGTAGATCTCGAGTGCGGCCACGGAAACGCCGGTGAGCACTTCCATCTCGATACCGGTACGGCCGATCGACCGGGCTTCGGCCAGGATGATGATCCCGCTTCGGTTCGCCGCGTGTTCGCCCACCAGCCCGACATGCGCTACGGCGTCCAGGAATTCGAATTCCATGTCCATGCCGTCGATGGCTACAGGATGACAATGCGGCAAAAGCTGGGAGGTGTGCTTGGCGCCGAGAAAACCGGCCGCCCGGGCGACGTCGAAGAGATTTCCTTTGGGCAATTGCCCGTTCCGGATCAGTTCGATGGTCGCAGCGCCACAAAAGACGACGCCTGCCGCGCGGGCAGTACGCAGAGTGATTTGTTTGTGAGAGATATCACGCATGGCCGGCCGACGTCAATCAATTAGTTCCAGGCCTTGGCATCCTCCAGGAACTTGGCCAGGCCAATGTCCGTAAGCGGATGTTTCAGCAATCCCAGGATGGGCTCGAGCGGGGAAGTGACCACATCGGCGCCGGCTTCCGCACACTTGACGATATGCAGCGGATTACGAATGGACGCAGCGAGGATCTCCGTCTCATAACCCTGGATGGAATAGATCTCGGCGATCTGGGCGATCAGTTCGACACCGTCCCAGTTGCTGTCATCGATGCGGCCGATAAAAGGCGATACATAATTTGCGCCGGCCTTGGCCGCCAGGATAGCCTGCCCGGCAGAGAAAACCAGCGTGCAGTTGGTCCTGATGCCGTTGTCGCTAAACCATTTCAATGCCTTGATGCCATCCTTGATCATCGGCACCTTTACCACGATATTGGGATGGATCGCGTGCAGTTTCTTTCCTTCTTCGATGATCTTATCGAATTGCGTCGATACCACTTCCGCACTGACATCTCCATCTACCAGTTCAGCGATCGTCTTGTAGTGGTTGGTCACAGCCGTCTCGCCTTTGATCCCTACTTTAGCCATCAGGCTCGGATTGGTGGTAACGCCATCTAAAATGCCTAAGTCGTTTGCTTCTTTGATTTGAGCCAGGTCGGCCGTGTCGATGAAGAATTTCATAAAATGATTACTTTATTTTGGACTGTAAAGATACGATATATCGGTGAGCACGGGAGGATAATGTGCGGCGGTTCAGGGCACATCTGAAGTATTAGAAATAAAAAAAGGCAAAGTTACTTATATCGCACCGCTACGACCACCTACCGTTGCTGCCTTCCGGCCCTGGCGGGGTTCAGCGGGAGCTGGTCGTATAAGACTTTGCCGGCACAAAGATAAGAAAGCGGGAAATATTTACCAACTATTTCCACTAATTCGCACGGAGGCTGTTGAACCGCGTAATGCCCACCAGCTCGTCGGCCCTTGCGCCCAACGCCCGATAATAAACGAGGATCATGTAATTGTTCTCCGTATCGATATGATTGCCTTCCGTTTGAGCAAAGGAGGCCTTTGCCGCGGGATCTGACTTGTCGACGGTGACGTAGGCATAGTTATAAAAACCTTCCTTCATAAAAAAACTACGTTCATACCTGCCTCTGCCGGCATTCCAGATCATGCGGGTAGAATCATTGGGCGCATTGCCATTGAACCGGCCGATCATGTAGACATCCTTATCCGGAAAAGCCGCGCCGCCGGCCGGAACAAAGCTGAAATGCACGGTGGCATAATCCGTTTGATACAGGGCGTTGTATTGTTCGGTGGTATTGATGAAATAATTGCCGTTATAGTCCTTATAAAAAAAATATTCCAGCGTGCTCCGGTCCCCGTCCGGTTTGGCGATGATATCGGTCGATGTATTGCCTGCCGTGACGCCCTGGATACGATCGCTCTGAAAACGGAAGCTCTGCAGATCGATCCATCTCCACTCGGACCCGCCCTCGAAATTGCAGTCATCGGGATTGTTGTACTGCAGATCGTTATTGATGGCGA
>DASZOW010000354.1:0-6166 GCA_035550615.1 Puia sp. | reverse complement strand
GTGTGCATCTTTATGCCGGTCCGAAAAACCTACTACCCCTACGCGTACCCGATCGTTGGCGCCGGGTATTCTGCGATAGCTGCTGGCGGGAAAGCTCAAGGCGCCTCCCATGTAAGTGGCCACGCCGGCCATGGAACTGTTGCGGATGAAGTCTCTGCGGGATGTTGTCATGTTCGAGTGAGTTTTAAGTTGATACCATATTGGTCGCCACCCCGAATTCCCCAGAATGGCAAAGCATAGTTTACGATAAATGTACTAATTTACGTTATTGCTCACGCAAACACCTGTTATATGATGCATCTAATCGTCTTCGATCTTCGAAAACGTTTTCGTTACTTTTTATTGCTTTTGATGGTGCCAACCTTCCTGCAAGCCCAGGAAGTGCCGGTCCGGGTCGTTGCAGACCCCGGTAACCGCATCGTAACGATCACCGCCGGGGGCAAACCCTTTACCACATTCATGTATCCTGACACCCTCGAAAAACCCGTGCTTTATCCGATCTATGCCAGCGATGAGCAATTGATCACCCGTGGCTTCCCGTTAAAGCCGCGTCCTGGCGAACCGGTGGATCATCCGCATCACGTCGGTCTCTGGTTCAATTACGAGAACGTCAATGGCCTCGATTTCTGGAATAACTCCTATGCAATACCGGCAGCAAAAAAAAGCCAGTACGGCTGGATCCATACCGATAAGGTGACAACCGCAAAGAACTCCCTCACTTTCGACGCCCGTTGGACCAACCAGGCTGGAAGCACCCTGCTCAAAGAACATACCGTCTACATCTTTCATGCTACAAAAAGCGAGCGGATCATCGATCGTATCACCACCCTGACCGCAGTCACCGACGTCTCCTTCCCCGACGCCAAAGACGGCCTGCTGGGCCTGCGTGTGACCAAAGAGCTGCAGATTCCCAGCAATACCCCCGGACAATTCGTCGACGACAAAGGCAATATCACAAAAGTAGCCGCCGGCAACACGCCCGATATCAATGGGAATTATATCACGAGTGAAGGCAAAAGCGGTGATTACGCCTGGGCCACGCGCGGAAAGTGGTGTATGCTTTATGGCAAAAAGCAAAATGACACGCTAAGCGTCGTCATCATCGACTACCCCGGAAATCCCGGTTACCCGACCTATTGGCATGCCCGAGGCTATGGCCTTTTTGCCGCCAATCCCCTGGGCGAGAAGATATTCAGCAAGGGCGCCGAAACCCTCAATTTTCATCTGGCCAAAGGCCAGTCGGCCAATTTTCATTACAGGATAGTCATAGCCGCCGGTAATCACCGGTTGTCTACCGACCGGATCAACACGCTTACCGAAGAAGGCCTGAAAGCCCCCGGAAATCGCTGACCCAAAAGTCCGTCCAGCGTACAAAAGCCTTAATTTTACCCCGTTAACCTAAAATTGAATTTAACATGAGTACGAGAAACCTGACCTTAATTGTTATAGTGGCAGTCATCCTGCTTTTCGGTGGCTGCGCCTGCACCCGGTACAATGGGCTGGTGACGTCCGATCAGGGCGTAAAAACCGCGTGGAGTAATGTCGAGACCAACTACCAGCGCCGTACCGATCTTTATAATAGCGTAATCAAGGTCATAGAAGGTTCCGCCAACTTCGAGAAATCCACCCTCAAAGAAGTCATCGCCGCCCGGGCCAAGGCCACCAGCGTCACCGTTGACATTAACGATTCCAACTCGCTGGCCGCGTACCAGAGAGCCCAGGGACAGCTTCAAGGCTCTTTTAGCCGTCTCATGGCTGTAGCCGAAGCCTATCCCGACCTGAAGACTACCCAGCAGTTCCAGAACTTCCAGACCGATATCAGCGGCACTGAGAACCGCATCAATGTAGCCCGCCGCGATTTCAACGATGCCGTTCAGCAGTATAATCTAAAGGTCAAAACCTTCCCAAATAACATCTTCGCCGGCATCTTCGGCTTTCACGAAAAACCCTATTACAAATCAGAGCCCGGTAGCGAAAACGCTCCCGAGATACATTTTGATATAAAGTAATATGGCGATCTCCTTCCTGAAACGAAAACCAGTGTTCAACCAGGGGCAGCAGCAGCAGATCGTTGCAGCCATCCGGCAGGCCGAACAATGCACCAGCGGAGAGATCCGGGTCTACGTAGAAAACCACTGCCGGTATGTCGATCCGCTGGATCGCGCGGTAGAGATCTTTGCCAGCTTGCATATGGAGCAGACCGCGGCGCGGAATGCCGTCCTGGTTTATGTGGCGCTCAAGGACCGGCAGCTGTCGCTCTATGGCGATAGAGGAATCCACGAGAAAGTAGGATCGGCGTTCTGGAATCAGCAGGTACGCAATATCCTGGCCCATTTCAATAAGGCCGACTATGCCGGTGGTATCGCAAACGTCGTCATTGAGATCGGTCAAGCCCTGCAACAGCATTTTCCTTATGATCGCGGCACGGATAAAAATGAGCTGCCCGACGACATCGTTTTTGGCCGGTGACCCGGTTTCAACGGCCCGATCCGCTGGATCGTCATGAAATTTTATTAGATGAAAAGACATCTCTCGCTACTAGCATTTATACTCTGCCTCGTGGCCGGTCCCCTGGCCATCCATGCGCAGGATATACCGCCCAAACCTGATCCCCCCAGGCGTGTCAACGACCTGGCGCACGTAATGACGCCGGATCAGGTGGAGACCCTCGAGCAAAAGCTCATAGCATTCAACGACAGTACTACCTCCGATATCGTCGTCGTCACCGTTCCCGATATTGGTAACTCCTCTATCGAGGATTATGCCCTCAAGATCTTACGCATGTGGGGCGTAGGGGACAAAAAGAATAACAACGGCATCGTCATCCTTGCCGACATCAAGGACCACCAGGTCTATATCGCCATCGGCTATGGCCTGGAAGGCGCAATCCCCGATATCACCGCCAAAGAGATCGTCGATAACGAGATCATCCCCAATTTCAAGGCCGGAGGAAATGATAATTACTACCGCGGTTTCGATCAGGCAACCAATGCACTGATCAGGGCGGCAGCCGGCCAATATAAAGCGCCCGAAGGTTATGCCCAAAGACATCGTCGTAGCCGCGGCGGCGGGGGCAATGCCATTGGCTTTTTCGTGATCATAATAATTATTATCGTCATCATTTTCCGTCGCCGTGGCGGCGGTGGAGGAGGTGGCGGCGGCTATTTCGGCGGCGGGGGCTGGCTACCATTCTTCCTCGGCACCATGGTCGGTCGCGGCATGGGCGGTGGAGGCTGGGGTGGCGGCGGCGGCGGTTGGTCCGGCGGGGGCAGCGGCGGCGGCTGGGGAGGCGGCGGTGGAGACTTCGGCGGAGGTAGTGGCGGTGGCGGTGGCGCCGGCGGATCATGGTAACTGATCATCGTAACAGGACGGTCCCTGCGACCGGCATTAAATAAAAAAGCCCCGCGCGAGCGGGGCTTCGACATCTTCCGAGTCTTATTTACCCAGCTTGCTGTTGATATAATCCGCCTGATCCTGCAAACCTTCCGCCTGTTTCTTTTTAGCGATGCTCTTCAGCGCATTGTCGAACATCGGGTCCGTTTGCGCCCGGTACGCTTGCGGTATCGCCTCTTTAAAGGCCACCAGCAGGTCCACACCGTGCTTTAACTTTTCACTATTTTTTACCTTGGCCAGCATCATCGCGTAGGGCATTGAGAACTGGAATTTCTCCTGGCCTACCGGCATATGCTCGAAGTTGTTCGAGATCGCGTCGAAATTACTTTCGTCACCCGATTTGATCAGGGCGGTCGAGATCGCGATGGTCAATTCTCCTTTCGCAGGTTCCTTGATCAGTTTCCTTGCCAGCGTCAACGCCATGGTGCTGTCGATGTCCATCAATGCTTCCAGCGCCCTGCCCGATACCGTATAGGAAGAGTCCGAAACGGCCTTTACAAAAAGTGCCTTGTATTTATCGTTTCCATAGCTGCCCAGGATCTCGATGGCCTTGGCCTTTACGGGACGATTCGGATCATGTGCCGCCATGTCTGCGATCAGCGGTTCGAAAGCAGCCTGTGCAGTTTCATTTTTCAGATCGAGCTTGTTCAACGTCAACATCCGGATGCGGTAGAACCTGTCCTTTAATGCCGTCTTCAGCAGATCCGCAGCCTTGGCCTCGTCCTGATGAGCCGCGCAGTACTCGACCGCTTCCCTTCTGTCTACATAGCCGCCGGCATATTTGTATTGGAAGATATAGTTGTCGAGTGTCTTATTATCCGTTTTTTCACAAAGCAGGACCTTGTCGCCGTCAAAATTCACCAGATCCGGGCGGGTTTGATATTCAAACGTAAAGGTGTCCGACTTGTTCTCAACCCATACCTTATGCCGCACCTTGCTGGAGCCATTGTAGACGTCGATGGCCACCGGCAGCCTGAAGATCTTCCCCGTTTCCTGTGTTTGATTTACGATCACCTGCACCCGGTGCGCATTGTCATTATAGGCATAGTCGATCGTGAGCTTGGGGTGACCGCTGCCATAATACCATTGGTTCCAGAACCAGTTGAGGTCTTCGCCCGTCACTTCTTCAAAGGCGAGCCGGAGATTCTGCGCCTCGGCGGATTTGAATTTGTTGGTCGTCAGATAAAGGTTCAGCGATTTAAAAAAGGCGCTGTCGCCTACGTAATGGCGGAGCATGTTCAGGATGCGGCCGCCTTTCGGATAGCTCACCTGGTCGAACACATCTTCCTTGTCCGCATAGTAGAATCGTACCAGGTCTTTGTCTGCATTCTCCGGCTGCTGCAGATAACTTTGGATGCCGGCATAGTTTACCGCGTCGCCCGCGTCTTTGCCATATTTATATTCATTCCACAACGTCTCGCTATAATCAGCAAAGGATTCGTTGAGTGTGATATTGCTCCAGCTCTCCGTCGTCACAAGGTCGCCAAACCATTGATGGAACAGCTCATGGGCGATCACGTCTTCCCATTGGTTGCCGTCCGTCAGCTCCCGCGCATCCTGTTGCGCGTTTTCCGCATGCAGCGTGGATGTCGTATTCTCCATAGCGCCACTCACATAGTCGCGGCCGACGATCTGGTCATATTTCGGCCAGGGGAAATCTACACCCGTAATCCGCGAATAGAAGGCGATCATCTCAGGCGTATGGCCAAAGATGCGGCGGGCTACCGAAGCGTATGGCTTCTCGACATAATAGGCCACTTCTTTGCCTTTGTACGAGTCCTTTACGATCGCATAGTCGCCGACGCCCATAAAGAAAAGATAAGGAGCATGCGGCAGGTCCATCTTCCAGTGATCCGTACGGGTACCGTTGCCATTGGTCTTTTGACCGACCAGTAGACCGTTGGATAGCGTCACAAATTTGGAGGGGACCGTCATATAGATCTCTTCGGTAGTCTTTTGGTTGGGTTTGTCGATAGTGGGAAACCAGACAGAATTCGCTTCCGTCTCGCCTTGTGTCCAGATCTCAGTAGGCTTATCTTTGTCTTCACCCTTGGGGTTGATAAAATACAAACCTTTGGCGTCCGTGATCGCCGAACTGCCATGATGATCCTTGAGTTCATTGGGCTTGGACGTATAGTCGATGAACAGCGTGTACTTCTCGGTATATTTATAGGTCCTGTTCAGATGGATGCGCAGCGTTTCGCCGTCGTACGCATATTTCAGCGGTTCCGTCTTTCCGCCCCTGTCCAGCGCTACCGAGTGAATGTCCATCCCCTTGGCGTCGAGCGAAACCGTGTCGGTAGGGTAGAAGTGAGGCTTCAGCGTTATCCAGGCCTTGCCATACATATAGGACTTATCGAAGTCGAATTTAACTTCCAGTTTCGTGTTGATCAGATCGTCATATTTGGTGGCCGTGGCCCGGTAGATCTTTTTCCAGGGCTCGTTTCCGGGTGGCGGGGTTTCCTGCTGTGCCTGAGCCAGCAGCGAGCAGCCCATAAAGCCCGACAGCAACGTAGCAAGCATTTTCGATCGATTACTCATGTGTTTGATCACGTTCATGTTTTTTGTATTAGCGAATAACAGGAAATGCGCTGTTTATATAAGTTTAAAGCGCATTTTTCCCGGCGATAAAGATAATCGTTTCACCTTTCCGCGGGTTTCCATCCATCCCGTTTCCCGCCCGGCCAGCCCCGGTTTTCCGGCCTGCCAGCCTCCGTTTTCCGGCCTGCCTGCCTCCGAGAGATAAATCCAGGGTAATACCGTCGAGGGATAT
>DASZOW010000353.1:0-7693 GCA_035550615.1 Puia sp. | reverse complement strand
GTAACGACCATCCCTATGTCAAAAAATATGTTATCGGTTCTCCGGCAGACAACGGCGGGCAGGGCGGTTCACAGAATGAGAACATGAACACCTATATTTTCCGGCTTGCCGACGTCTATCTCGATTATGCCGATGCGATCCTCGGCAACAACGGCAGTACGTCCGATCCTGAAGCGCTCAAATACTATAATGCCGTCCGTTCGCGGGCCGGCGCCTTTACAAAGTCCTATATCTCGTATGCCGATCTTTTGCTGGAACGGAAGATCGAATTCGCCTTCGAAGGCCGTGCTTGGTGCGACTGGAAGACATGGTATTATTTCGACCCCACCGATGCCCTGAATTATTTCAGCACGCAGGACAGGGGGCTCTACAGCCTAACCTACAACGGCGGGAACAGCTTTGCCACGTATTTCAACTCCAATGGCTATCCGAATTCCGACGGCACGGCAGGAAGCGTAACTTATCCCATTACCGCCAATACGGTCGATCTGCCCTATCCCGAATCAGAATCGCTGGTAGCCCCGCATCTGGCAGAAGCACCGGTTTCATTCGACTTCAGCAAAGTGAAATACAACTAAAAAACTTATTATGAAAAAGATATTGCTCATCCTATTCATCTTAGGCGCCTTTTTTCAATTCGCCTGTAAAAAAAATTCCAACAGCGGTCCGCCGGTGGTCACCGACGTCCGTACACCGGACCCCAACCTGAAAGACAGCACCTTTATGCAGGCGTTGCCGGGAACCCTCATCGTCATCCAGGGGCATGGTTTCGGCGGTTTGCAGGCCGTGTATTTCAACGATACTTCCGCCTATTTCAATCCCGTGTATGCCACGGACAACAATATTATTATCTCGATCCCCTCTTCGGCGCAGACAGCTGCTACCAATCCGAGCGTACCCAGCACGATCCGGATCGTCACCAATCATGGGACAACGACCTATAGCTTCTCCCTGGTCCTGAAGGCGCCGTATATCAGCGCCCTTTCGCTGGACAGCACCGGTACGGTCCTTACCATCACCGGCGGCAATTTCCTGGGCATCAAGAAGATCACTTTCCCCGTTCCGGGGAACGACACGGCGCTTTCCTATACGGTGGATACCAGCCACTCGACGATCATCGCCAGGGTGCCGCCGGGCACGCCCAGCAAAGATTCCGTGCGAGTCTACTGCACCTTTGGCGTCGGGTCCTTCCCTTATCCGCCGCCCAGCATGATTGCCAGCGTCAATAATGAGAATGCCGCGGGCGGAACGACCCTTACGATCAATGGCACGAATTTCATAGGCATTACGGATGTCAAGTTCCCCGGCGGCGTCTCCGGTACCAATCTGCAGGTAAGCATCAATAAGATTACCGTCACCGTTCCCAGTGGCCTGACGAGCGGCGATACACTCCGTGTCGTCGGTGCGGGTGGTACGTCCGCTTCCGGTTTTGTCTTCGACAACTGGATGTCGCCGGCTCCGGGTTTCCAGGCAAATTTTGACGGGACCAGCAGCCAGTGGTCTCCGCCCGGATCGGCAAACCCCTATTTCGGTTGGGATCAGGGACAGCAATGGATTCCCAAATTTGTGGCACCGGGCACCGGTATGGCTAACTCCACCGGCGGCTATGTCGAACTGAATCCGCAGGGCGTCTATGCTCCCGGCGAGGCCTGGTACCAGGATAATCTTTCCGTTACCACCGATTCCGGGATGGTATGGACGGCTAACCCGAGCACCGATCCTATCGGCAATTATGCCCTGAAATTCGAGTGCAGCGTACAGAACTGGAAAGCCGGCGCCATCTGGATCGGGAATTTGATCCCGGGCACAAATTATAACTGGACGTATTGCGCCAACTTCGAACCCTGGAAGACGGCTCCCGGCGGAACCTGGTCTACGAATGGCTGGCAGACTGTGACTATTCCGCTCATCAGCTTCGTCACCTCTCAATATAGCCTTTATCAGACGACGGGTACGCCGGCCACGAAGATCAGCCAGATCATGGGTAGCGACGGCCATGGAAAGCTCATGTTTGTCTATGCAAACGATGGTACGACCAACATTCCCGGGGGCACCTTCGATATGAGCATCGATAATATCCGTATCGTGCGAATCAAATAATGTACGGGATGAAAACTAACAAGAACACTGTCTTTTCGATAATAGTTATGCTTGTCATCTGCGTCGCCTGCAAGAAAACCCATTCTTCGGGCGGCGCCGGTAACGGCACTCGTCCCCCGACCACAGATTCTGTTTATGCGCCTGTCGATCCGTCCAATCCGTCCACTATCGGTTTTTTTTCCAATGGCTGGCAGCAAAAGACGTTTACCGATCCTGTGTCCTCCGCCGCCGGAAGCACAGCCACCGGTACCGTTACGGACAGCCTGATCATCGATGTCAACAAGGTGCTGGTCAGGATACCGCCGACGCTTTATGGCATCAACAGCAATCCGTATATGACCCAGATCGTCACGCAGCCGAGTCTCATGGGGTATATAAAAGATCTGGCTCCGCGTATTATCCGTGGGCCGGGGGGGAGTCTGAGCGATGTGTATTTCTGGAATGATACGGCGGCCGCGCCGGCCGATGCGCCGGACAGCCTGCCAGATGGAACCGGTAAGCTTCAGCCTGCCGGTTATTGGTTTGGCGGCAATACCGCCAGCTGGACCATCGCTCTCAGCAATTATTATAACATGCTTGCACAGACCGGCAGCACCGGCATTATCACCGTCAATTACGGTTATGCCCGCTATGGCACCAGCGCCAATCCTGTGGCAGCGGCGGCCCATCTCGCAGCCGACTGGGTACGTTATGATAAGGGCCGGACCAAATTCTGGGAGATCGGCAACGAGACATACGGCAACTGGGAGGCGGGCTACCGGATCGATCAAACGCGTAACAAAGATGGGCAGCCGATGATAGTCACCGGTGCGCTTTATGGCCAGCATGTAAAAGTCTTTGCCGACAGCATGCGTGCCGCCGCCACCCAGACCGGGGCGACCATCTATATCGGGGCTACGCTTTATCAGCAGGCGCCTCAATCCTATGACTATGCCAGCATTCAGACCTGGAACCAGGGCGTGTTGTCGCAAGCCGGCAACGCCCCCGATTTTTACATCGTTCACAACTATTACACCGCTTATAATACCAATTCGACGGTAGCCGATATCCTCGCTACCAGCGTATCCGTGACTACCAATATGATGAGCTATGTTACGCAACAAGAATCCGGCGGCGGCGTTACGGCGAAACCTATTGCGCTAACCGAATGGAACATCCAGGCCAGGGGGTCCAAACAAAATACCTCTTATATCGCCGGTATTCATGCCGTAAAGACCCTGGGCTCGCTGATCCGCAACCAATATGGGGAAGCAAGCCGTTGGGACCTGGCGAATGGCTATGCAAACGGCGATGACATGGGTATGTTCAATATCGGCGATGAGGCCGGCGCTCCGCTGTGGAATCCGAGGCCTGCGTTTTATTACCTGTATTATTTCCAGCAGATGACGGGGGACCGGCTGGTTTATGACACCCTGAAGGCGAGTAACGGCGATATCACTACCTACAGCTCGACCTTTTCTTCGGGGCAGGCCGGTACGGCGATCATCAATTCCGGCGTCCTGAGTCATACGGTGTCCATCGACTTCCGGCACTTTCCCGCGGGGTCGCATTACTATTGGTATATCCTGACCGGCGGCACCGACAATGCGCCTTTCTCCAGCCGGGTGTATGTCAATGGTGCGGGCCCATCCACCTCGACGGGCGGGCCGTTGAACTATGCTTCGATCAAACCTTATGCTTCGACGCTCAATGGTACGATCAAAATAGCCGTTCCACCTTTGAGCGTGATTTACCTGGTGGCTGATAACAAATGATGGTTCGTGTATATGTCATAGGATCGGGGCTACTCCTGCTGACCGCTTTATCGTGTACCCGGCGACAAGACAAGCCGGAGCTTCGGTTTACCTCGCTTTCATCGGCTGTTACCGGAATCGATTTCAAAAATACGATAACGGAAAGCGATTCGCTGAACATGTTTGTCAACGAGTACACCTATATGGGCGGGGGGGTGGGGGTGGGCGACTTCAACAAGGACGGACTGCCGGATCTCTTCTTTGCCGGTAGCCAGGTGAGTTCGCGTCTGTATGTGAACAAAGGCGACTGCCATTTCGAAGATATCACGACGAAGGCCCATGTTTCTACCGATACGTGGTGTACGGGGGTCAGCGTCGTCGATGTCAATAATGACGGCTGGCCCGATATCTATGTCTGTGTTTCCGGCAAGGTTCCCGGAGCCCGGCGGAGAAATCTGCTTTTTATCAATCAACACGATCTGACGTTTAAAGAAGAAGCCGCTGAATATGGCCTTGCCGATACTTCATATTCGACCCAGGCCGTGTTCTTCGATTATGACCACGATGGCCGGCTGGATATGTACCTGGTGAACCATACGCTCGAAGATCCGGGGCCGAACAATATCCGTGACCGGAAGGTCGATACCAATGCCATAGCGGCGGATAGGCTATATCACAATGAAGGCATCCCCGCCGGGGCGGATCATCCCGTTTTTAAAGACATGTCCCGCCGGGCGGGTATTATCGAGGATGGCAATGGGCTTGGTGTGGTTATCGGCGATTTCAACAATGATGGATTCCCGGACATCTATGTAGACAACGATTATATCCGAAATGATCTGCTATGGCTGAATAATAAGAACGGGACGTTTACGAATGTGATCGCCTCCGCTGTCCGTCATCAAAGCTATTCCAGTATGGGCGCCGACGCGGCCGATATCAATAATGACGGGCTTACCGATATCATTACGCTCGACATGCAGCCCGAGACCAATGAGCGGAAAAAGATGATGTATTCATTCCTTAGCGATCAACGTCATCAGCTGGAGATGGACCGGGGTTATCAGCCCCAGTATATCCACAATATGTTACAGCTGAACAATGGCGTCCGGGAGATCAACGGCCGTTCCGAACCCTTCTTCAGCGAGATCGGCGAAATGGCCGGACTGGCCGAGACGGATTGGTCGTGGAGTGTGCTGATCGCCGATTTCGATAACGACGGTTATAAGGATGTGCATATTACCAACGGTCTGGGCAGGGATGCCACTAATATCGATTTCCTGGAATATGCGCATAATACCGTACTGGCCACGGGTATCCCCGAAAGCGATCCCGGCCAACGCCGGAAATTCATGGAGCGTCTGTCGGCGCTCGGGCCGCTTGCGTTACGGAGCTATCTTTTTCATAATAATGGCGGGTTGCTGTTCGAAGACGTTTCGGAGAGCGCCGGCATTACCGAGAAGGGCATCTCCAACGGCGCCGTGTATGTCGACCTGGATAACGACGGCGATCTCGACATCGTCACCAACAACATCAACCATCCTGCGTATGTCCGCCGCAACGACTCCCATCCCAACAATTACCTGACCGTTAGCCTCGACGGGGACAGTGCCAATAGGGATGCTATCGGCGCTACGGTAGATGCCTATCGTAAAGGGCTGTTGCAGCGTGTGTCCGAATATCCTGTGCGCGGGTATCTCTCGTCTGTAGACAGCAGGCTGCATTTTGGCTTTGGGCATGACGTTGCCGATTCCTTAAGGATCACCTGGCCCGATGGCAGGCAGCAGCTTATTGTCCATCCGGCTATGAATAGGGTGCTCACGGTCGCCTATCCGGTTGCCAATTTCACGCCCGATCCGGTGGACCCTAAACCCGCACCATTGTTTGTCGATGCGACCCGCCGGCTAAGAACCGATTTTCAACATCGGGAGACTTTCTTTTTCGACTACCAGTTCCAGCCCCTGATCCTGCAAAAATATTCGCAGGAAGGGCCTTTTATCAGTACGGGCGATCTGAATGGGGATGGTTTAGAGGACTTTTTTATCGGCGGCGCCTTTAAGCAATCCGGGAGGGTGTTCATTCAGAACCGCGATGGCTCCTTTGCCGGCCGGGACCTTGTCTCCGGCAACAAGTATGAGGAGGATATGCAAAGCGTCATCTTCGATGCCAACGGCGATAAGCATTCCGATCTGCTGGTGCTCGGCGGCAGCAGCGAATTCGACGATAAATCCCTGTTCTACCGGCCACGGTTGTACCTGGGCGACGGCAAAGGCAATCTTCACCCGGATAGCACTGCATTTTCCGCCGATATCCGGACGCCGGTAAAGTGCCTGGCCGTGGGCGACATAGACGGGGATGGCGATATGGATGTATTCATAGGCGGGAGAGTGTCGCTGGGCTCTTATCCCCTGTCATGCCCCAGTTATCTGTTAAGAAACGATCATGGACATTTTGTAGATGTCACGACCGAGCTCTGTCCTGCGTTAGCCAATGCAGGGATGCTCAATGCTGCTGCACTTGCCGATATCGATGGCGATGGGAGACCCGATTTGATCATTGCGGGGGATTGGATGCCGGTGCGTATTTTTAGAAATACCGGCCGCGGGTTCCAGGAGGTCACGGAGCAAAGCGGGTTAAAGCAGTTGCCAGGCTTCTGGCGAAGCCTGGTAATCACCGATATCGATGGAGACGGGCATCCCGATATCGTGGCGGGTAATCTGGGTCTCAACAATCCCTTTCATGTGCGGGTGTCACAGCCGGCCGAACTCGTTGCCAAAGATTTCGATGGCAATGGCATCATGGATCCGGTGCTTTGTTATTATCTTAAAGACAAGGATGGAAAATATCAGTTATCGGCGGGTATTTCGCGAGATAGCTGGGCGCGGCAGATGCCGGGTATAAAAAAGCGGTATGAGAGCAATGAGGAGTATGCCCGGGCGCCGATGGACGAGATGTTCACGCCGGAGATGATGTCGGGTGCGTTGGTGCTGGAATGCCGGGAAGTACGCAGCGGTTATTTTCAGAACGACGGTCATGGACATTTCAGTTTCCATCCTTTTCCGCTGATGGCCCAGATCGCGCCGGTGAATGCCATGGTCTGCACCGATGTGGATGGCGACGGTGTTGCCGATCTGATCCTGGCAGGCAACGAATACCAGGCGGCGGTCATGACGGGCCGCTATGATGCCTCGTATGGCCTGTTGCTGAGGGGGGACGGACATGGCGGTTTCATGCCTGTGTCGCCTGCCGTCGATGGGCTTATCCTCGATGGCGACGTCAAGGATCTTAAGATTATTCATGCCCGTGGCCGGCGCTATCTGCTGACTGCGATCAACGATCAACAGATGCGGGCTTTTTCCCTACCAGGCGGGCGCTAGGGGCAATTCTTCATGGAGCGGAATTTTTGGTAAACAGGTGTAACCTTTTGTTATCCCGATCCGTCGTAGTAACCGTAAAAACACCTTTCCATGTTAAAGAACTATATAAAGGTCGCGTTGCGCAATCTTTGGAAGAGCAAGGGGTTCTCGGCTATCAATATCATAGGGCTGGCCGCGGGGCTGGGGGTTTGCCTGCTGATCGTTATGTATGTTCTTGACGAGCTAAGCTATGACCGGTATAATGCCAAGGCGGAACGCATTTACCGGCTGGATGCCGATCTCTATTTCAACAATACCCTGTTCAACGCCGTTTCATCACCGAGACCGCTGGCCAGGACCCTGGTCCACGACTATCCCGATTTCGAACAGATGGTACGGATCAATTACCAGGGCGATGTCATGGTAAAGAAGGGGAATAACTGGATACAGGACCACCATTCGTGCTATGCCGACTCCACGATCTTCCAGGTCTTTACCCTGCCT
>DASZOW010000352.1:0-14008 GCA_035550615.1 Puia sp. | reverse complement strand
ATAGCCGACTGGATATTTCGTGGTACAGGCAGCGAGACCTGCGCCAGGCCGGTTTCTACAAAACAGAAAAACGATACACAGAGGATGACATGGCGGGCTCGCATGGCAGTTGCATTTAGTAGGTCTAAGATACCAAACGATCTAATCCTATTCTAATACCGAACTAAACTAAAATCACCTACCTTAGCGGGCAAAATCTACGCTAAAGTATGGCTAAAATATCCACTGTCCTCTTGACGCTAGCCACAGGATTTGTACTATTCACCGGCTGCGTACCTACCAGTAAGTTCAATGCCGCTCAGCAAGCCCTCGCATCTGCCCGCTATGATAGCGCCCAGTTGTCGAACAAGGTCAAGGATCTCCAATCGAAGCTCGAACAGGCCAACCAGTTATCCAACGATCGCCAGCATCGGATCGATTCATTGTCGCAGGCCCTGGCCGATGCACAGACCCAGGCAGCCGCCCTTAACAGACAGCTCGCCGATATGCGCGACAAGAACAAGGATCTCAGCACCGAATCGGCGAATCGCCTGGCCCTTCTCAGCAAGAGCAAGCAGGACCTCATCAGCCAGCAGGCGAAACTGGAACACCTCCAGGCCCTGATGGACAAACAGAAAAAGGCCATCGAACAGATCAGGAAAAAGATGACGGATGCCCTCGTAGGTTTCAAATCCAACGAGCTGTCCGTATCGATCAAGAACGGCAAGGTATATGTCTCCCTGCAGGAAAACCTCCTCTTTCCCTCCGGAAGTGCCGTCGTCAATCCCAAAGGCAAGTTGGCCCTGGGTAAACTGGCGGACGTGCTGAATGCAAACCCGGATATCACCGTAGATATCGAAGGGCACACCGACTCCATTCCGATCCATGGAAAATATCAGGATAACTGGGACCTCAGCCTCGCCCGTTCCGCTTCCATCGTCCGCATCCTGACCACGGATTATAAAGTAGACCCGACCCGGGTTATCGCTTCCGGCCACAGCCAATACGATCCCGTCCAGACCAACAGTACGCCCGAAGGCAGAGCGCTTAACAGAAGAACCGATATCATCCTGTCGCCCAAACTCGACGAGCTCTACCGCTTACTACAAACACCCGACCAGGAACAACAATAAGAACTAACCGACATTACAAGCCCTCGGACAATCCCCGGGGGCTTTTTTTGCCTCCTCATTTCACCCGCACATACCGCTCGGTATTCTCCCGGTCCGGCCCCTCCATCCCCTGTTGAACAAGCGTATCGCCATGAAAGCTGACCGTAAAGGTATACGCATTCCCCTCATACTGCTTATCGGTGTAATAATCGAGATGCTCGGTATACTGGTCGCCTTTGAGCGTATAATTTCCACCGCCGCCGTCGAAGTGATTGGAAGAATCCTTAGGCACACCCACATCGTGATTCAGAAAGGCGAAATGTGTGCCGTTGATGATTTTGATAAAAGACTTTCCCCTGGTGTAATCGGTGACTACGGGAACGCCCCTGGTAACGACGGTCCCGGTGACCAGCCTCCAGGTGCCCTGGATGGGGAATGAGGACGTAGGCGCCTGACATGCAAACAGCACCAGGCAAACGGGGATGACGATGGTGTTTTTCATAGCCTGAATATACTATTTTATCGCAAAATAAGGCCGCTCCGGTATCGAAGCGGCCTATGCGAAAGGTGTCTAAATTCGGGTCCTCTAAATTGGATAAGGGGGCCCCTGGCCAATGGTAATGGAACTATTAGTGCAAACTACTCCTCTAAACTATGCTTGTCCAGATACTCGTTATCTATCAATTCAAATACTTGTTTTGCGCTGATCTTGAACAGATCGCCCATCCTGTACAGATCGCCGACCGAGAACTTCTTCGGATCATACATCATCACCGTAAAACGATCCACCTTCTTTCCCAGATCGTTTGCAACCACAGTCTTCTTAATATATTTAAAGACATCCGTAAAGGACACTATCTTACCTTGAGACATCATGGGCTCGATAAGGTCGTAGCGCGTATCGCGATTCCCCATAATCAAAGAAAAAGGTTTTTTAAATTATAAAATACATCTCTCACGACTTAATTTTTATTCGTCAGTAAAAATTACCGAACCTGTCATTTATAGAATCCCGATTTGTCCTTTTCTAACTGACACTTCACCAAACCCGCTACAGCAAAGGATCACAACGAATTTCTGTTGAAACAAATTTACTAATTTATTTAGTAATATAGTACTAAAAATATTAGTTAGTTCATAACTTTGTTTCCACAAGACCTTGCGATGTATTTCACCAAGACCTATTTTAGTTTCAAGTACGGAACCCTGTCCACGGAAGAACTGGTCACTGCAGGCGTCGAAGCAGGCGCCACCGCCCTGGCCCTCACCAATATCAACTCGACCTGCGATGCCTGGGATTTTGTCCTCTACTGCCGCCAAAACAACATCAAACCCATACTCGGCGTAGAGATCCGCCAGCAGAGTAGATTATTATATATCCTTCTGGCCGCCAATAACAACGGATTCCGCCGTATCAACGAATTCCTGTCCGCGTATCTCATGGAGAAAAAGCCTTTCCCCGACGGAGATGGCCTGGACAATCCATTCCGGAACACGATAGATGGGTTTATCATCTATCCGCTCGGGGGAAAGCACCCCGCATCGCTGTTGCAACACGAACGTATCGGCGTCCTGCCCGGCGAGGTCAACAAGCTCCTGAAACTGCCGGTGGCTTCGTTCCCGGACAAATGGATCATCCGTCAGCCGGTAAGCTATCAGAATAAGACCTATTATAACCTCCACCGCCTTCTCCGGGCCATCGACAAAAATACCCTGCTTACCAAGCTGACACCGGAAGACATAGCCGGTGACAAAGAGTACTTTGTTCCGCAGTTGGAAATGCTGACCGCCTTCCGGCAATATCCCTCCATCATCACCAATACCTATCGGCTTATCGACGCCTGCTCGATCGCCATGGAGTTCGGTCAGGACAAGAACAAACAGCTGTTTAGCGCCAGCCGCGAGGATGATCGTGTACTGCTGGAAAAACTGGCGCGTGACGGCTGCCGGCAACGCTTCGGCCCTAATAAAAAGGTCAGGGACCGGCTCAACAAGGAGCTGCGCATCATCGACCAGATGGGCTTTACGGCTTATTTCCTGATCACCTGGGACATGATCCGCTATGCTCAAAGCCGCGGTTTTTATCACGTCGGCCGGGGCAGCGGCGCCAACTCCCTCGTAGCCTACTGTCTTCAGATCACGGATGTCGATCCCATAGAGCTCGACCTGTATTTCGAAAGATTCCTCAACCCCCATCGGACAAGCCCGCCCGATTTCGACATCGATTTCTCGTATCGCGACCGGGACGAGATGATCGACTACATGATCAAACGCCACGGCCGGGGCCACACGACCCTCCTGGGCATGTATCCCACCTTTCAGTACAACGCCATCATCCGCGAACTGGGCAAGGTCTTCGGGCTTCCAAAAGAAGAGATCGACGGCCTCGCCGAGAAAGGGTACTATACGGTCTCCGGCCGCAACCAGAATTTCATGAAACGCCAGGACATCGATAAGATCCATCGCGCCATCCTGCAATATGGAAAGCTCCTGCAAAACTTCCCCAGCGGTCTCAGCATCCATCCCGGCGGCATCCTGATCTCCGAGGAACCCCTGGCGTCGTGGTGTACCCTGTACATGCCGCCGAAAGGCTTTCCCACTGCTATGATAGATATGTTCGTAGCGGAAGAGATCGGCCTCTATAAGCTGGATGTCCTCAGTCAGCGCGGCCTCGGGCATATCCGCGAATGCGTGGACCTCGTAAAACGGAACCACCGTATCGACATCGATATCCATGATATCGGCCGGTTCAAAAAAGATCCGGCCATCAAAGAACAGCTTCGCGCCGGCAACACCATCGGCTGCTTCTATATAGAATCCCCGGCCATGCGACAGCTGATAAAGAAACTGGACTGCGATAACTATGAGACTCTCGTCGCCGCCAGTTCCATTATCCGCCCGGGGGTAGGCCGCAGCGGCATGATGCATCAGTATATCTACCGGCATCATCACCCCGATAAATTCGAATACGCACATCCGAAACTCCGGGAGATCCTCGCCTCCACCTATGGCGTCATGATCTACCAGGAACAGGTGATCCAGGTGGCGCACGAATGGGCCGGCCTGGATATGGCCGACGCCGATCTTCTCCGCCGCGCCACCAGCTCCAAATACCGTGGCAAAGGACACCTTCCCATGCTCAAAGAAAAATTCTTCGCCGGCTGCGCCCAGTACGATTATCCCATTCTGGTAGTAGAGGAAGTGTGGCGGCAGATCGAAAGCTTTGCCGATTACAGTTTTTGTAAAGCGCATTCGGCCAGCTATGCTGTGGAAAGCTATCAGAGCCTTTTCTTAAAAACGCATTTCCCCAGGGAATTCGCCGTAGCCGTGATCAACAATTTCGGCGGGTTCTATAGCCGCGAACTTTATTTTTACGAGCTCAGACGGGCCGGCGCCGCCGTCCACCGGCCCTGCGTCAACAACAGTGACTATTATACGAATATCCGCGGGACGGATGCCTATATCGGCCTCATCCATATCAAAGGGCTGGAACAGAGCTTTGCCGAACGGCTCCTGCAGGAACGCGACCACACAGGGCCTTATACAGGTATCGCCGATCTCATCGAACGCACCGCCGTCACCCCCGAACAACTCGACATCCTCATCCGCACGGACGCGCTCCGGTTCACCGGCAGGACAAAAAAAGAGCTGCTATGGGAAGGCGACTTCCTGCAAAAAAAGAGCCGGCTGTCGATCTCCCTGCCCAACCCGCTTTTCCGCGAAGCGCCCATCTCGTTTACCCTGCCCATACTTGCTGTTTACCCGCTGGAGAACTATTACGACGACGTGGAGCTGCTGGGCTTCCCCGTGGGCAATCCCTTTGACCTCGTCGACGATGATCCCATGAGCTATCTGCCGGCCCGTGAAATTTCCGCCCATCTCGGCCGGACCGTCACCGTCTTCGGCTATCATATCACCCATAAACCGGTCCGTACCGTCAAAGGCGAGACCATGAGCTTCGGCACTTTCCTTGACGCCAATATGGATTGGATCGATACGGTCCATTTTCCGCCGATCCATGCGGCTCATCCGCCCCAGGCCGGCTTTTACCGGATCACCGGCAAAGTCATCGAAGAATTCGGCGTCTATAACGTCGAGGTCACCCGCATCGAAAAAGCCGGTATAAAAAAACGTATCGATGGATAACGCCTATAAACACATCGCTCACTTCGATCTCGACGCTTTCTTCGTTTCGGTAGAATGCTTGAAGAATCCGCGTTTCAAAGGCAAACCGCTGCTCGTCGGCGGTTCCGGCGACCGCGGCGTCGTAGCCGCCTGTAGCTATGAAGCCCGCCGGTTCGGCATCCACAGCGCCATGCCCATGCGCCTGGCCCGGCGGCTCTGCCCCGAAGCCATCATCATCCGGGGCGATATGGAATCGTATAGCAAATACTCGCGCGTCGTCACCGAGATCATGCAGGATACCGTCCCGCTTTTCGAAAAGGCTTCGATCGACGAGTTTTATCTCGATCTTTCCGGCATGGACAGGTTCTTCGGCTGTAGCCTGTTCGCGCGCGAGCTGAAACAAAAGGTCCTCAAAGAAAGCGGCCTGCCGGTATCCTACGCCCTCGCCAGCAACAAGCTCATCAGCAAGGTCGCCACCAACGAGGTCAAACCCAATGGCCAGCTGGAGATCGCCTTCGGCAACGAAAAAAGCTTCCTGGCTCCGCTGTCCATCGCCAAACTGCCGGGTATCGGAAAAGAGCTTGCCTATAAGCTCGTCCGGCGAGGCGTAGAGACCATCCGGACGCTGAGCGAGATCCCGATCGAAATGCTCGAGACGATGCTGGGAAAAACCGGCCTCGATCTCTGGCGGAAAGCCAACGGCCTGGACGAATCCCCCGTGATCCCCTATCGCGAGCAACGCTCCATCTCTACGGAACGGACATTCGAAACGGATACCATCGATCTCCAATTTCTGCACGCGGAACTGGTCCGCATGACGGAATCGATCGGCTTCGAGCTACGTCGCCAGGAGAAGCTCACCGGCTGTCTGACCGTCAAGCTCCGCTACTCGAATTTCGATACCGTGGTAAGACAAAAGACGATCGACCATACCAACGCCGATCATCTTCTTCTCCAAACAGCCCGGGAGCTCTTCGACAAGCTGTATGACCGCCGTCTGCTGATCCGCCTCATAGGCGTCCGGTTCACAAAGCTGATACCCGGCAACTACCAGATCAAACTCTACGAGGATACGCAGGAACAGATCCGGCTCTATCAGTCGATCGATTCGATCAAAAGGCAATTCGGCGAATACGCCGTCTTCCGGGCCGCCGGAGTATCGAACCTAACCCAGTCAAACCAAAGACATTAGAAAGTAAGAATATGGGATACAAAAAGTCAAGAAAAGGGATTTTTATAGTCAAACAACGAATCGCCGGTAGTTTAAGCAACCGCTATCCCCGTATTTTGAGCATGACGAAGCATAAAGGGTATGACTTCATTAGGCCGATGTTCGAGAGCGGTAAGCTAAAACTATTCAGCGATATTTTCACCTTCGACCTCGTACCCAAGACGCGTGTAGCCAAAGATCTGGGAAAAGAAAAAGGCCGGTTCAATGAGTTGATCGCTAACCCCAATGAATTTATTTACCAGGAAATAAAGCGTTTCGGTTCCTTATGTAATATGGCACCCTTCGAGATGGGCATACTCATAGAAACGGAACATCCCGGGAAGGTGCTTCACAACAATCAACCCAAACCGGAAAAATACACCGCGATAAAACCAATGGTAATGGAAAAACAGATTACCACGCTGGATAAGATCGTCGACTATTTCAATAAATCGACCATCGCCAAAGAGATCGGCAGAAAACCTACCACGTTGGATGGATATCTGAAAAATGTGGATAGCTTTCCCATCAGGGACATTCGAGCCATTGGCGAGTTGTTCGATCTGAATCTTTCCGAAATGCTGAGGCTGGTTGAAGCCGAAGCACCATAACCCGTTCCAACCCGCCTTGCCTATTAGACGCAAATGGCCCTTTAGACACACCCTCAAAAGACCTGTCCCGGCCGTCTCGAACGAGACGGCCCTTTTTTTGTAATTTACAACAGCATGTACAATCCCTTTCCACTGTTGACACCCGGCCTGCTTCACGACCAGATCTCCAAGGGAAAACGCTGGTTCGTCCGCCAGACCTTTCCCAGGGGCAGTGAACCAAGGCTGATCGCCGCCTTCCTGCTTCGCGCCTATGACGCGGAGGATCGCGAGACCGCCGGCCGGCACATGGCCGCGCTTGTCAAAGACGGCAACGCCTTTTTATACGACGGCGAAAACCCCGAACACCTGCAAAAGCTGCAGATCGCCGCCGGTCAGCCATTCGGCTACAAGATCTTCTATGCCGCGCACAAAGGGATAGAATGGAAACCGCCACCGGCCTACCAGGAAAAGATCCGCCATTATCTTCGCCGCCATCATCCTGCATGGCGCGCCCAAAAAGAAGGCGACAAGATCGAGATCGGCCTCTACGAGGAATTTGGCCAGCTTTTTCTTAAATTTAGCCACGCCGACCAGGACGATACCATTCCTTTTGACCTCATCGAAAAATATTAGCCCATGTGCCTCGATATTGCATTTTATTCTGCCTTGCAGCTCATCGACGACTATTTCCCCAATCTTACGCACGACGGCGACATCGGCTTCGACCTCGACATAGGTATGCATTTCATGGCCCTGGGCTTCAACCGCTACCCCGTGATCACCTTTGAGAACGGAGGATACCATCGTAAATATTTCGAATGGGGCATCATCGCCGAATACATGGATACTCCCGAAAAGATCAAGGCCATGCGCAAATCCATGGTCAACGCCCGTAGCGAAAAGATCTTAGCCGACAAACGCTCGTTCTGGAACCGTATCCGCGGAAAAAGATGTCTGATCCCCGTCACCGGCATCTATGAACATCGCGAGATCCGGGGATGGAAGAACAAGGTGCCCTATCATATCCACATCAAAGACCGGCCGCTTTTCTGTATCCCCGGGCTGTATCACTACAACACCAAGGCGCCTTCCGATCCGGAAACCGGCGAGGTCAGAGGCATGTTCACCCTAATCACGCGTGCCGCCAACCCGCTGATGCGCCAGATCCATAACAGCGGCGACAACGCCTTCCGCATGCCCCTCTTCCTGCCAAAAGAGCAGGAATTAAAATGGCTGCAGCCCGATCTTACCGACCAGGACATCGAAAACATCCTCGACTACGAAATGTCCTCCGATCAACTCATCGTCGATCCCGTCTTCAGCATCCGCAGCCGCACGCCGCGTCCCGACGGCCAACCCAAGACCGCCCACTACGACTGGCCCAACCTGCCGCCTCTCGGTAACGACGAGGCCGAAACGCAAAAAGTATTGTTCTGATCTGCATGCATACCCCCGATCTCCTCATTCTGCTCCTTCTCATCGCCGGCGCCGCCGCCAGCGCTCACTGGAAAAAGCTGACACCCGCCGCAGCCGCCCTCGGTGTGCTCATTGGCTCGGTCGTCTATTACGGAGACGCATACAGGGGAATCATGGAACTGGCCTTGTTCTTCGCACTGGGCACCACCGCCACCGCCTGGAAGAAAAAGGAAAAACTACAAATAAAAGGCAACGCAGCCCACCAGCCGCAAAGAACCAGCGGACAGGTCTTCGCCAACGGCGGAGTAGCGGCCATCGTGGGAGCGCTGATAATAGCCTTACCCGCCCAAAAAGGACCGCTCAGCCTGGCAATGGCCGCCGGCCTCTCCTCCGCCACCGCCGACACGCTCTCCTCCGAACTGGGCATCATCTATGGCCGACGGTGTTATAATATCCTCACCTGGAAAAAAGAAGAACGCGGTCTTGACGGTGTTATCAGCATCGAAGGCACTGCCATCGGCATCGCCGGATCGATCCTTATCGCGTTAGCCTACACGGTCTCCACCGGCTGGAACATCGCCGCCTTCCTTATTATCATCCTGGCCGGCACGGCCGGCAATCTCGTCGACTCTCTCCTCGGCGCTGTCTTCGAACGCCGCGAACTCCTCGGCAATAATACCGTCAACTTCCTGAATACGCTTGTCGCCGCCCTCCTGGCCTATGTTTTCGCATTGCTCACCAGCTATCCGTCCTGAACGGCGCCGCCGGGAAGCCTTCTGTATTGTATAGGTCTCCCACGACCCAGTCTTTGTAGGCATACCGCGCGGCCACCGGCGTCCTTACGCTGTCGGCCACCAGCTGGACACCCCTCGAAACAATCCGCGCTCTTGCGGGATAGAATTTCCGGTCCTCACCCGCCAGTTCAAAGGCTTCCATCGGCTTGCCAAAAGAGGTCAGCCCGTTGACGGCATTGTCGAAACTTACGGTAACGGTATCTCGCGATATCTTCATCCCCTTGAACATAGGGCTCGCATAAGGCAACCCCGTCCACCCATACGTGTTGGCCAACGCCCAACAGGCCAACCGCTCGCTGATGACGGTCTTATTAGCCGGATGGATCGACTTCTCTTCCCCGGCATCCATGCTGACCACCATGCCCGAATTCGAGATCACCGACAACGCTCTTTGCTGCGCCTCCCGCAAAGGAGCCGCCGGCCCTAATTTGTCGTGATACGCATAGGGCGCAATCTGTACATAGTAAAAAGGCCAGTCGCCACATTTCCATAACGATCTCCATTCGCCGACCATGGCCGCTAGCAACCTGTCGTATAGCTGTGGATTGGGTCTGTTCTGCTCTCCCTGGTACCAGATCACGCCTCTTATTCCAAATCCTACCAGCGGATTCACCATAGCATTGAACAGGACGGTAGGCTCGTTCTTGTTGATAGCCGCCGTATCGATTCCGGGCCGGATCTTTATTCCCGGGAAACCTTCCAGGCTGTGCCTGTTCATCCAGGCTTCGACGACGGTCCCTCCCCACGTGGTCATGATCATGCCTACCGGCACCTTTAGTTTGTCCTGCAGTATCTTCGCATACTGATACCCGACAGCACTGAAATCCCGGACGCTCATCGGGCCGGCCTCTTGCCAGGAAGTAGCTCTACAACGGCTCTTGGGCTTTCTCGAAGACGCCCTTAGCAGCCGGAACAGCCGGATCTGCGGATTTCGCGAATCCAGCAGCAGCTCCGTGGAATGAAGCACGGGCGTATTGCCAAAGCCCTTTACCGGCATTTCCATATTGGACTGCCCCGAGCAGATCCATACCTCGCCGATCAGGATACCCCGGAGCTCTTTCTTCTTCCCATCGTCAAATGTAATGGTATAAGGTCCGCCTGCCGCAGGCGTAGCGACCAGCACCCGCCAGCTTCCATCCGCACCGGCAACGGTCGTATACGGATGATGGTCCCAGGAAGGGGTAACGATGACCCTGCCGCGGCTTCTGGCGGTGCCCCACAAGGCGACCTGCGATCGCTGCTGCAACACCATGCTATCGGCAATGACTTCGGGCAATTCGATCTCCGCCCATGCGGACGCTGAGCTTAACAGCATCAGCGTTAACAAGTACAGGATTCTTTTCCTCATGTAACTATTTTAAAAGAATTCGGGTAATAATCTTTTTGCAACACTCCGGACCGCCGCCACATCCCTCTCGTCGATCCATTTGTAGGGCCATCGAAGCCGGGTTCCGACGGGTCCCCATCCGCCCGCCGCCGCCAGCAGCTTGTCCAGCGCCGGGTTCGAATAGCCGGCATTTTTATAGGGGATGATACTGATGGCAAACAGCTCCAGGATACGCTCCTGTATCCGCAAAGCAGCATCCGGATCGGCCTGCATCAGCCCCCACCAGGCTTGCGACCCCTTCGGGCTAAGACAGGCTACATTGGAGTAGGCGCCCGAGGCGACCTTTTCCCTGACCCCTGTTGCGAGTAAATGCCCCGGCACAAATACGGACAGGTCCGGCGAAACCGAACGCATCTGCCCGAACCAGGCAGCATCCCCCGACGCGAGCTTTACGCCGATCAGTTCCGGAATGGCGGATCTCAGTCGCGATAAATCTTCCGGCGACAATACGAGCTTGGCATGCGGCGGATTATATAGCACTAGCGGGACTCCGCACGCCGCCTCCGCTATCTTCTTGAGAAAAACGATCTGCTCGTCATCCGTTACAGACACCCAATCGGGTAGGATCACCTGGAACGCATCCGGCGCCAGCCCCACACTCCGCCTGACCCTTTCCAGCGAGATCACCGGACTGGGATGACTCGCTCCTATCTGAAAAGGCATACCGGCCGCCTGGCATTTTTCCGCCATTACCAGCTGCACCTTGTCGAACTCGGCTTCGGTCTGGTTATGAAATTCCCCGGCCGTCCCATTCGAATAAATGCCGTCGAGACCGGCGCTGATCAGCACATCGATCTCCGCCGAAAGGGCGCCATAGTCGATACTGTCGTCGTGGTTGATGGGCAGCAGCAGCGTGCCCCAGTTGCCCCGGAGCGTTTTTGTAGTAAGCATCAGTTTTTGTTATCGATGGGTACTTCTTCCAGCACGATCCCTTCATACGGCCGATGATAGCCCGCCTCGTACAAACACGCAAGATTCCCATCCGGCAGGACGGTCAGACAGGAATAAGCGGATGGGCCTTCATACAACAGCTTCTTGAAAGTCCATGTCCGGCCGTCGTCATAGCTGATCCTAACGGTCATCCCCACTCTTGAAGTCTTGCTCGCGGGATTGGAAAATACCAAACAATCTTTTTTTCCGGGAAAGGTATAGCGAATGAGATTCCCTTCGCAAACCGGTTCCACCAGCGTCGTATCGGGAGGACGCGACGTCCATTTCCTGCCGGCATTCCTGCTGATGGCGATCTGCCGGTACCGGGTATGTCCCGTATTGCGCATATTGAGCAGCAGACGGCCATTGGAAAGCTCGGCTACGGTCGCCTCATTGGTGCTGTCCTGGGCCGACCCGCCTAATTTCCAGCTTTGCCCATGATCGTCGGAATAGATCACATGCGAGCGACTGCTCCTCGTAGCGGCCTCTTCATGGTTACAGGGTATGACCAGCCGTCCCCGGTGTCTGCCCTTGCTGATCTGCAACCCTCTTCCCGGTCCGGTGGCATACCAGGTCCAGTCGCCGGGTTTCACCTCGCCGGTGATCTCGCGCGGAGCCGACCATGTCCGGCCCTCATCCGCCGACAGCAGCACGAAGACGCGGCGCGTATCCTTGCCACTCCGGTTCTTGATCAGTTTTTCCTTGTCCGTTCCGAAATTCCAGGTCGACAGCAGCACGACGGCGCCCGTCGTCCCATCTATTACCGGCGTAGGATTGCCGCAGGTATTCGTCGAATCGTTCCAGACGACCTCCAACGGCCCCCAGGTCTTGCCGCCATCAGCCGAGCGTTTGAGCACAAGGTCGATATCTCCCGCATCTCCGCAATTGTTCTTCCGGCCTTCGGCAAAGGCAAGGACCGTTCCCTTCGCCGTGGTCACGATGGCGGGTATCCGAAAACAGCTATACCCGTCGTCGCCATTTTTGAAAACATAGTCGAACGTCTTCGTCGCCGGCTGGGCCGGCCCCTGAGCCGAAGCCGGGACCGCTACCATAGCCAAACCCGTACAGCAAACCACCAGCACTGCCGTCACGGCCTTCCGGGGAGAAAAACAGCTGAAAAGATACCCGATCCCCACGCATCCGGCCACCGCAAAAACGGGATATAAAAAGAAGTTGATCGCATCGGACCGCTGCAGAAAATAAAGCCCCACACAGCTTGCCAGGAACCCGACCAGGATGCCCTTGCTGTCGATCCGGCGAACGAAGATCCCCGCCGCGAACATGCCGGCCAGACACCCGCCGAACAACCCGATGATCTTCAGATACTGGTCCCAGATAGAGGCATTTTGAAGATACACGAGATACATGGCGATCAGGCTGCCCAGCAGGCCGAGTACAACCGTCGAGATCTTGGCGAACCGCAAACATTGTCTGTCTGTGACGGCTTTCTTAAAAGGCCGGTAGAAATCGGTGGTCAGCACGGTCGCAATGGAGTTCATGCTCGAACCGATGGTAGACATCGTGGCGGCAAACAAACCCGCAATGACAAGTCCGGATAATCCCGCCGGCAGCTGCTGTGAGATGAACCACGGAAAGACGTCGTCCACCCGGCCGTTCGGATTCAGGTTGCCGGGATGATGACGGTAGTAGTACCATAGCGCGGTACCCACGCCGAAGAAGATAATGGTAGCGGGTATTACCATCAATGCGTTGGTATAGATGGACCGGCGCGCCTCTTTCTCCGTCGGTGTGGTCAGATAACGCTGTACGACGACCTGGTCGCTGGTATATGTTACGAGGTTGGTGAGCAGCGTGCCGATAGCGACAACCCACAATACCGGCTCGGAGATGCTCCAGCCTAATTGGGCCACCCTGAACTTATCATGCGCGTTGGCTTCCCGGATAAAGCCACCGAACCCGCCGGGAGAATGCGAGGTTATAAAAAAGAAGCTGACGAGGGCGCCGCCCAGCAGGACAAATACCTGCATCACCTCCGTCCAGACCACGGCCTCGATGCCACCGGCCACGCTATAAGCTGTGGTGATGACGGTGGTCACGAATATACAGGCAAAGATATTGATGCCTGTCACGGTGCTGAGCACCAGTGCGGGGAGATAGATGACGACGCCAAGCCGGCTCAGCTGAAAGATGACGAATGTAAAGCTCCCCAGCAGCTTCACCCGCCGGTCGAACCGGATCTGCAGATATTCGTAGACGCTGGTCAGCTTGAGCTTTCTGAAATAAGGCAGATAAAACCAGGTCACCACCGGAGCAATGGCCAGGATCATGACATTGTTGAGGACATAAACCCAGTCGGTGGCGTACGCCTTCGCGGGAATGGCTATAAACGTCAACGCGCTGAGTTTGGACCCGAAAATGCTCAGACCTGCCGCCCACCAGGGGATCTTCTGACCGCCCAGAAAGAAATCGCCGGTCGTGGCCCCCATATTCTTCGAGACAAAAAC
>DASZOW010000351.1:0-7829 GCA_035550615.1 Puia sp. | reverse complement strand
TTGGTTCCCAACTGCGCCGCCCTCACCCTGTCGATATCGATATCGATGGCCGGATAATGTATCGCCTCGTCCAGCTGGACGTCCCGCAGATAGGGGATCTGTTTGAGCCTGGCGATCACCTTGCCGGCATATTCCTCATTTATCTTTTTATTCTTCCCGCTCACCTTGATCTCGATGGGCGTAGGCGCCCCCTGGCTAAGGATCTTGTCGGTCAGCTCGATGGGTTCGAAGGAAACCTTCATCCACGGCATATCACGGGCTATGGCATGGCGGAAACGCTCCTTGAGATCATCCATATCTATCTTGAAACCTTCTTTGAGACTGGCCTGCAGCACGCTTTCCTGCGGTCCCGCCATGAACAGATAGATGGGGTCGGTAGAATACTGCTGGTTGTGCATGCCTACTATCGAGGAGGTCACGGCAATATTGTCATGTCCCACCAGGGTATCGAGGATCTTCAACGTCCGCAGCATATATTCCTCCGACCGCTCCATCCGCGTGCCGTCGGGGGCGCGCAGACGTACCTGGAACTGACCGGCATTCGATTTCGGCAACACGTCCCGGCCGATATGCGATAACATCAGCCAGGCGCCGAACAAACCGATAGCAATATACGCGATGGTGATCGGTATTCTATACGGCATCAGCCGGTCGGTAAACCGCAGGAACCGCTTCCGGAATTTGTCGAACCGCGTCTCCTTCCCGTCTTCACCGGTACCATGCTCGAGCAGTTTCTCCTTTTCCCCGGCCATATGCGCTATGCTCTCCGCTGTAAGCCCCGACGCCCTGAACTCTTCCTCGTCGGAAGCGTACTTCGTCTTCCCGCCTTTCTTGTGATGCCCCTTCAGCATCCAGTTGGCCACCACCGGCACAAAGGTCTGCGCCATCAGGTAAGAGGTGATCATCGAGAACGCAATCGCCAGCGACAATGGAAGGAACAACCCGCCGGGGATACCCGTCATCGTAAACGCCGGCGCAAACACCGCCAGGATACAGAACAGGATCAACAGCTTCGAAAAGGCGATCTCCCGGCACGCATCCCAGATGGCCAGCGACTTTGGCTTACCCATCGACAGATGCTGGTGAATATTCTCGATCGTCACCGTCGATTCGTCCACGAGGATGCCGATGGCCAGCGACAGACCGCTAAGGGTCATGATGTTGATCGTCTGATGGAAAAGATTTAAAAAAAGCACGCCCGAGATCACGCAGATGGGGATCGTGATGATGACGATCGTAGCCCCGCGGACGTCGCCTAAGAAGAGCAACACCATCAACCCTGTCAGCACGGCCCCGATAGCGCCCTCCGAAAGCAGGTTCCTCACCGCATTGATCACATATCGCGACTGGTCGAACTCATACGAGAGCTTGACATCCTCCGGCAGTTGCGCCTGAAAACGGGGAATGGCCTTCTTAAGATCTTGTACGACTTCCCAGGTCGAAGCCGCCGCCGCCTTCGTGATCGGCAGATATATCGAACGCTTCCCGTTGACCA
Source organism: Puia sp. (assembly GCA_035550615.1). Classification (GTDB taxonomy): domain Bacteria; phylum Bacteroidota; class Bacteroidia; order Chitinophagales; family Chitinophagaceae; genus Puia. The sequence continues at coordinate 6,334 of DASZOW010000351.1, read as the reverse complement.
ACGCATAGCCTGCAACGATATCACTTCCGTCCTCTACAGTCGCCACATCCCGGAGATAGAGATTCTGCACGGAACCGGTGAAAAGCGGGATGTTCCCCAGATCCCTGACTTCTTTAACGATGGTATTGCTCGGCGTAAAATAGTTCAGGTCCCCGATGCGCACGTTGCCTGCCGGCGTAGGCTGGTTGTTTTCCCGCAACGCCGCTACCAGCTGGTCGGGCGTAATATTATGCTCCCGCATCAGCTCGGGATTCGCCTTGATCACGATGGTCCGCGGCGTTCCGCCAAAGGGAGCGGGCGACACCAACCCTGGTACGCTGGTGAACTGGGACCGCACATAGATATTAGCCAGGTCCTGCAGCTCATTATTGGTCCGGATCGGACTGCTGAGCACAAGCTGCCCGACCGGCAGCGTGCTGGCGTCGAAACGCAGAATAAACGGCGGCTGCGAACCTTGTGGAAAAGCGGCCTGCGCTCGCTGGATATACCCCGTGACCTCCGAAGCGGCCTGCGCCATATTGGTGCCCTCGTAAAAGGTCAGCTTGATCAGCGTCAACCCCTGGATGTTCCTCGACTCGATGCTCTTGACGCCGCCGACATACAGCAGCAGGTTCACATACTGTCTGCCAAAAAAAGTCTCCATCTGATCGGGAGTGAAACCACCATAAGGGTGAGAGATATAGATCACCGGCAGATCCAGGCTGGGAAAGATATCGATCTTGATGCTGCGCACCGCGCTGATGCCGAAGAATAAAAGACCCGCCACCAGTACTAAAATGGTGATAGGCTTCCTGAGTGCTGTTCTGATTAATCCCATGGTCCGAACGATTCAATTAAAATTCATTAAAAAACAATCCGAAGTCGCCCGTCGAGGCCGCCTTGTAAAGCAAGGCCTGCCAAACATTGGTGTCGATGACATCGCGCTGGGTCTCCGCCTGATTGAGGATAAAGGCCGCCGTGGTCACATCCACGATCGTGGCAAGTCCGTTCTTATACAGGGTCTCTTTTTGAAGATAGGCATCCGACGCCGCCTTCACCTGTATCGGCGCCTCGCGATAGTTGGCCAGCGCATTCCGGATCCTGGTCTCGGCCAGCGCGGCCTGCGCCTGCAACTGCTGACTGACCAACCCATATTCTTCCTGCAACCCGGCCGAAGTCCATTTCTGCGCCGCCACCTGCTCGTGGATGCGGAATGGACTGGTAAAATTCCAGAACACCCCGATGCCGACCACATAGTTGGCCGTATTGAAGCTCACTCCTTTCAAATAGTCCTGCGTATAGGCATTCGGGTTGGACCCGTAATTGGAATAGAACCCCGTTCCCTTGTCCTGGCCGACGCCGAACAGCGAAAACACCGGGTACTGCTGCGTTTTCAGGTATTTGGCCTCCTCATTGCTCACATTGATCCGTTCCTGGAAATATTTCAGCAAAGGATGGTTCTGAAGCGATTGCGCCGGCGCATTGTTCAGCGAAGCCGGAACCTTGCTCACGAACGATGTGTCCAACGCAAAATTGTTGGAATCGGGCGCCGTGACCTGCATCAGCTGGGCCAGGTTATTGGCCTGCTCCTGCTCATTTTCGACGGCATTGGTCAGGGCGATACGCGCGCTCGAGACCTCCGCATTCGCCAGCGAAGAATCCACCCCGGGATTCAGTCCGCTTTTGGCCCTCGCCGTCGCCACTGTTTGAAAGGCTATCGCCCTGTCCAGGTTCTTACGCTGCGACACGATCAGCATCTGCGCCGCCAGCAGATCCAGGTAGGCCGCCGACACGCGGACGCCGGCCTGGAAACGCTCCTGGTCGAGATCGCTGACATCGCGGTTTAGCACCCGCCGGGCGACCATCGTTCTTTCCTTGTATTTTCCAAACTGGAAGAAATCCCAGTTGATATTGGTCAGGTAAAGTTCGCCAAAAGCGGCCGTCCAGTTCTGCGACGACAGTATCGGCCCCGAAGAGGAGACGGTGCCTGCCTTAAGCGGAGCATAAGGTCCGAAATTGGACGCTACCGTACCGTATTGTTGCGAAACCGCGAAATTGATATCGGGGAGATACTCTCTTTTTGCCTCTCTGACATTGGCCTGGGAAGCCTTGACATAATCGGCCTTGGCGCGGATGGTCCCATAATTGTTCAACGCATTCTGTACCGCCTCCCGCATCGTCAACACCTGCGCATGCACCTGTCCGGCCGCTACGGAAAGGACAAGTCCTCCGAAAAGGCCGATAAATAGCTGTTTTGCCATATTTATAATGACCTGTTTTTGGAACGGCCACCTGCCGTATCCGTCGTATCCAGCTGCGAAGGGAGCAAAAGATTTTGAAGCAATTTTGAAGCCGGGACGCGCTCGTGAAAAGACACGGCCAGCAGATGAAGACCTGAATTATATTGATATTCAATATCAAAATGACTGAGCTCGCAGATCTGGCGGACAATGGCCAGACCGATCCCAATGGAATCGCCGCTGGAATTGCCTTTCTTGAACCTTTCGAAAAGCTCCCGGGTCGGCACCACCGGAGCCTTGCCGGTATTGGCGATGACGAGCCCCTGGCGGGTAAGCTCCACCCGGATAAGCCCCTTGTTTCCTTCCTGCGGGACATTGTGCCGGATCGCGTTGCCGAGGAGATTGGTGAGGAGAAGATCGGCCAGCGACAAATGCAGGGGAATATATACTCCTTTCTCGATCTGGACGCGCAATACGATGGACTTCAACTGCATCAGCTCGTCAAAAGCGGCCAGGGTCTCCCTGGTCAGGTTGCTGATACATACGGGCTCGCTCGCCTGGTATTCCTGGTTCTCTAATTTGGTCAGCAACGTCAGCGAGCTGTGAATGCGCGAAAGCCGCTCCAATGCGTTCTGCATCTCGGCGATCAGGATGGCCTGCTCGTCACGGATATCGGACTCCATCAGCAGATCCAGCTTGCCGCGGATTATGGCCGTCGGCGTCTGCAGCTCATGGCTGGCATTCTCCGTAAATTCCTTGAGGCTCTGATAATCCTTTCGCGCCGACTCGGTGAGCTGAAGCAGGAACGTATTCAACTGGCGGAATTCAGAAGTCCTGGTCGCCGGCAGCCGGATAGCCTCCTTTTGCTTGAGATCGAATTGCTGGATCTCGCGCATCGTCCGCTTGAATGGCGCGAGGATATATTTCGAGATCAACCCGCCCGACACGATGACCAAAACCAGCAACACTACGAGTATCCATTGAAAGGAATCTACGACGCCGGGTAAAAGTTGATAAAAGGACGGGATAAAGGAATAGGTCGTGATCCGGTAGTGCCGCCCGTTGATGACGTAGAAGGAAGTCACCATCAATTTATATTCGTCGGTCTGAAACTCGGGATTCCATGCCAGCCCCCGCGTATAATAGGACATGCCGCCCCTGGGCACCGAATCGGCAGGGATCAGCGTCACCGTAGCCCGTTTCCGCGTGGGATGTCCCGTATAATCGCCGCCCTTGCGGATCTGCTCCGCGATGATATCGTTGAGGGACTGGTGCCGGGCTACCTCCACCTCGGCAAGCTTCCGCTGTATCTCGAAATAGACGATGGCGCCGCCGATCAGCAAGACCACCACCATAATGCCGAAATACCACAATGTGAATTTTGTCGTTAGCTTCATTAGAGGTCATCCGCCCAGATGCGAATTGAATTTATATCCCAGCCCATACACGGTGGAGATATAATCCATCCCGCCCGCGTTACTGATCTTGCGCCGCAGATTCTTGACATGCTGGTAGACAAAATCAAAATTAGCCAAATTATCCGTGTAATCGCCCCACAGATGCGCTGCTATGGCCTGCCGGGAAAGGACCCGGTTCTTATTGACGATAAAATAGAGCAGCAGATCGAACTCCTTGCGGGTCGTGTCGAGCAAGGCGTCCCCTACCTTCGCCTCGAAGGTATCCGTGTTCAGGCTGATCTCGTTGAACTCGACGATATTCGCGCCGCCCAGGTTCTTCCGCCGGTAGATGGCGCGGATCCGCGCATGCAGTTCCGCCAGATGAAAAGGTTTGGTGATATAATCGTCCGCCCCCTTTTCCAGTCCGACGATCTTATCGTCCACGGCATTCCTGGCAGAGATGATCAGCACGTTGCTGTCCTTATGTTCGGTCCGGACGAAATTCAGCAGACCGATCCCGTTCCCATCGGGAAGTCCGATGTCCAACAGGATGCAATCGTATTGAAATAAGGTGAGCTTTTCCTTTGCCGTCTGCAATGTCTCGCAGGACTCGCAGATATATCCTTCGCGGCCGAGAAAATCCCGGATATTTCGCGCCAGCTCCTGGTTGTCTTCTACGATAAGCACCTTCATAAGCCTGCAATTGTCTGTATAAATTTTGAAGAAACCTTGAAGAGGTTCTACCGGTATCCCTGCGCCTGTAAATGAAACAATTCCGCATACCGGCCGCCGTGTTCCAACAGCTCTTCGTGGCTGCCGATCTCGAGCATTTCCCCTTTTTCGAGCACGAGGATCCGGTCCGCCATCCTCACCGTCGAAAACCGGTGCGAGATCAATACCGCCGCCCGTCCCCTGGTCAGTTCCGCAAAACGCTGAAAGACCTCGTATTCCGCCCTGGCATCCAGCGCGGCCGTCGGCTCATCCAGGATCAGCAGCTGGGCGTCGCGCATATAGGCCCGCGCCAGCGCGATCTTCTGCCATTCCCCGCCCGAGAGCTCGATACCCTGCCGGAAACGCCGTCCTAACGCCTGATCATACCGGTCCGGGAACCGCTCCGCCAGCTGGTCCGCCAGGCTCCGGCGGGCCGAAGTCTCGATCAATTCCCGATCGTTCTGCTTTTCAATATTGCCTACGGCGATGTTCTGCGCCACCGTCATCTGGTACCGCAGATAGTCCTGAAAGATCACTCCTACTTCCCGGCGCAGATCTTCGGGATCATATTCCCGCAGATCGACCCCATCCAGCAGGATACGTCCCTCGGTAGGATCATATAGCCGCGTCAGCAGCTTGATCAGCGTGGTCTTCCCTGCGCCATTTTCGCCGACAAGCGCCAGCTTCTCCCCCGGTCGCAGGGTAAAGTTCAGATGCCGGTTGGCCCATCGCTCGGAATGCAGATACCGGAAACCGACGTCCTCGAAGGTAAAGCCCTCTTTGATGGGCCGCGGGAATGGACGCGGACGCCCCGCCCGTATGATACGGGGACGGATCTCGAAGAACTCGAAAAGGTCCTGCAAATAGATCGCGCCCTGCGAGACGCTGGTAAACCGCGTGAGGATCCCCTCCAGCAGGCTACGCATCTGCCGGAAAGACCCCGCCAGAAAGGTCAGATCGCCGATGGATAACTGGCCATGGACGGCTTTGAGGATGATGACCACATAGGCGACATAATAACCGACGCTGCCCACCAAAGAAAAGAATGTGCCCCAGCCGAAACGACGCATCGCCAGGGCCCGGCCATCGTAATAGAACTTATCCGATAAAGCCCGGAACCGGCCGATCAGAAAATCCGATAGCTTGAACAGCTTCACCTCTTTGGCCGTCTCGTCGCTGGCGCCCAGATAACGCAGATAGTCGAGCTCGCGCCGTTCCTCCGTCTGCGCCCGCGTCAACGCATAGCTCCGGTCGTTGAAATAGGACTCGCCCAGAAAAGCCGGTATCACCGCAATAAGTAAAAGCAGGATCAGCCAGGGATTGAACGCCATCAGGCCGACGGCCAGAAAACCCATGCTGATCAGGTCCTGCAACTGTCCAAGCACCTGCGATAAGAGCACCGTCCTGCCCGTGGTCTGCTGCCGCGCCCGTTCCAGTTTGTCATAGAAGGTACTGTCCTCGAACTGATCCAGGTCCAGCCCTGCCGCATGCCCCATGATCCGGATGGAGGTATGATTGCCAAACCGATCGCCCAGCAGCGTATCGATCAGCGTGACCGCCCGCAATAACGCATCCGAAAACAGGGCCAGTACAAACTCGATCGCCACGAGCTGCCATAAAAAGGTCATGCTCCCGCTATGCGCGCCCCAAAAGCCATGCCCTATGGCATGTCCCCCTGCGCCGGCGCCGCTGTGCGTCAGCAAGACCACCTGGTCGATGATCAGCTTCCCGATATATAAAACGGAGACCGGAATAGCCGACCTGACTATCCGCAATACCACATCCAGCGCCATCAGCCCCGGACTGGTCTGCCAGACCAACCCGAAGAAGCGCGGCAGGTTACGCAAGGCTCTGATCCGCTGTTTCCAGGTCAGTGGAGCAACGGGCTGTTGGGTTCGGGCATTCTTCATTGGCATAAGATAACAAAAATCGACGCGTCCGGTTCAACCCGTCCAGCTCCTCACTACGAAAATAATTACCGGCGCAATCGATTGCAGTTCCCCCCAA
>DASZOW010000350.1:0-4595 GCA_035550615.1 Puia sp. | reverse complement strand
GAATGTCCTCCGAAACGCTGCCCAGGTCGATGAACAGTTCGCCACCTGTCGTATTGCCGACATGCTTGCTGTTTTGGGCAAAGGGACTGAGAACCCAGAACTGCAGCACCTCGATATTGGCCGTTTCGAAATCTGTCTGATCCAGCGCTCGCATGATGCCGCCCCAGCGGGTGGTCGGGTTGAGCAGCTTGCCCGCCGAGTTGACGCTGTTCGGGCGGGCATCGAAGTTATAGGGCCCCCTGTCGCTGGGATAATAGGCCATATCGAAAGTCACGAGCTGGGCCTGCCCCGTCTGCACCGATTGTTTGGGAAAAAGCTGTTGGACCTGGATGGGAGCGATCCGCGGATCGTTGATGGCATTCTCATATCGGTCCGGGTTATCCGTGTTGCTGGGATCCTGCAGCGTGGGTTCGATATTGTAGAAGGCCAGTTTGGCGCGGTTGTACCCATAGGGCAGCGAATCGCTCAACGCGGCTTCGGGGAAGAGCGGCGGATAAGCGCCACCGATACCCGCGGGGGCGGAAGAGATCTGCCAGCTGGTGAGCGGAAATCGCAGATCGATGGCGCTGGTCGAGCCTTCGAAATCGTCGACATAAACGGCGCCGGAACTTCCCTTACCGATCTGCGGCGGATGGCCGGGACGCAGGATGGCCCCTTCTCCGTAAGCATTGATAGTACTCATCTCCTTGGTTGTATAGAGATGGTTCAACGCCATCGTCAGACCCGGTAGTTGGGACCGGTAGTTGACATCCGCGCCATACATGGTATTCCGGATCGGGTCCTCGCCATAATCGGTCTTGCTGAAGAACGGCCGTTCATTGAGCCGTTCGATCGTACCGCCGATATTCAATGTTTCCTTGGCCGTACTCTTGGCGAGATAGTCGAAACGCAATCCCATAAAGCTCCGCTGTTGTAACCCGAAATTGGCATTGTTCTCAAAAGAAACGTTCACCGGTACGCCGGAATTGATGATCGCCTGGTTGATGATCTGGACCTGCCCCAGGTTATAGTCCACCACATAGTCCACATTCTCCCTCAGGGTCTGGCCGCCTGCCGTCACTACCACCGAGCCCTGCGGGACATTGTAGGCATTCAGGGAAAGACTGGACGTAGACTGCCCTTTGGCAGTACCGCTCAGGACATATCTGTCCACATTCGCATAGGTCTGGGCCACCGCCTTGATGGTGTCATATAGCTGATAGAAGACATACTTATTCTTTAGCGCTTGCGACGCCCCGGCAAACGCCAGGGTGTCCATATCCCGGCCAAAGGGTTCCAGAACGGGGAAGATAATCCGTCCTTGGTTGGAGACGACGGTCATCCCTTCGATATAGTCGAAGATCCCATCCGACCCCGGGTCATTGTGGGCATTCAACCGGTCGAGCCCGAGCACCGTGAGCAGCGGAATATTCGCCCGCGGCCCCTCCGGCAGATATCTTTTTGTCCCAAGGCTGGGCTGGTCGTAGTTGATATTGAACTCAAACCCCTGTTGCTGGATATTGCTCAGGTAAGTGCCGGTAGCCGTCTTAAGCGAATAGATGTTCTTCATCATCAGGTTCCAGATCGGCAGATTCGTCCGTTGCGCGGTGGCTTTCAAGAGCTTAAGATATAAGACCTTGGACGAACCGGCGTAGGCGCCATTGGTGGTGGTCGTATCCGGCGGGACATCGGTGGAGAATTCCCCTACCTGGTAGATATGGCCGTTGTAGCTGTATTGGTAGGCGACGGCCAAAACATCGTTGGCCTGCAGGGTCTGGTTGAGCGAAATAAATCCGACTTGCGGGTTAAAATAATAGTCGCTGGGGCTCAGCTTCCTGGCATAGACGATCTCGAAGTCCTGTACCTGCTGCAGACCCAGTGCGTTGAGCTTGTTTGCGGCGGTAGTCGGGTTACGGCTGGCCGGATCGTTGATAATGCTGCGGTATTCAGAATTGTTGTCGTTGTCCGGGTAAGGCTGATTGGTCCGCGGGACGATCTTGCTGTTGTAAGGCCTGGTCTCGCCGAGATCCATGAGACCGACGATCTGGCGGGAGCCGGTGTCGACGCCATTCCGGTTGGTGACCCAGACCTCGATTCGCAGGATCTGTACCTGCGAGGTCACGATCGGCAGCTTGGACATCGCCGTATTGTAATTGTCGTGGAAATATTGGCCGAGAAGAAAGTGACGGTTCTCGTCGTAATCGTCGGCCTTGAACGAGAAATTCGTCACCGATGCCCCACCGGCCGAGCTAACAGTTTGCTTTTGAGAGCGTTGGTTGGCAAGAACGGCCGTTACCGACAGTTTTCCGAACTGCAGCTTTGTCTTGATGCCAAAAAGGCTTTGGGCGCCCGTCATCAGCGTGCTGGGCGTCGTAAAATTGACGTTGCCTGCTTCGATCTTTTTGATGATCTCGTCGGAACTGCCCGTATATTCCAGTTTCAGCTGGTTCTCCCAATCAAAATTTGCTAAAGTATTATAGCTGATGGGCAGTTTGAGCTTATCCCCGATCTGGCCGAGCACCTGGAGGTTCGCGTTCTCGTTGAAATCGAAGGTACCCGTCTTGCGGGCGCTCTCCGGGAGTGTAGGATTTTGGATGTTCTGGCCCTGGTAACCGGCGGAGATATCGACGTTGCCTTGCGGCTTGATATCGATCTTTCCGTTCCCGAAGATGCGGTTAAAGAGGTTGTCACTCACCGATAGCTTGGGACGCATGGCGCGGTTCAAAGCATCCATGGCGTCGGCGCGTTTCCGGAAATAGTCGTTCTCCGAAGAATCCCCCTGCACCTTCATCATCTCATCGAATGTCATATAGGTTGGCTTCCTATAATATTGGTTACCAACTTTTTCAATGATGTAAAATTGCCTGGTATCCGGGTCGTACACGATGGAATCATGCAGGTTGGGCGGATCTTTTAGATACCACGGGTTGTTATTCGGATTGGAAAAGCGGTCTCCCCGGCGATCCTCGATGGGCCAGCGGAGCGTATCTTTTCTAGCGGTATCCTTGATCGTGGTATCCCTGCGCACCTGGCCGGCACGGGCAGAGGCATTATTTCGGGTTTGTGCGTTTCGGACGGAATCCCGTCCGCGGCGGACGGAATCCGCGGCCCGCTGCATCTGCCTATAAAGATCGGGGGTTATACCTACCGTATCGGTCCGGTGCCCGAGGGTGTCGTTCCTCCTTGCCGTGGTGTCCCGCTGTGGCTGTTGGTAGGGGTGGGCGGATACGGCGGTGCATAAGACAACCGAAACGGCTGTCAACGCTACCGTCATCCAAATCCACGAAAACTTATGGCGGGTCAAACTTTCCTCAAGAATTAGTTAGGTAGATTTTCGCCGATAGGCTACAAGATTTTTAAAGCTTTCTTAATAATATCTTCGATCTTATCAGTCCCTGGCCCTCCAGTCATGACTTTTTTGATGGCATTTTCTGCGGCAGGTCTGGCTATACCCAGCGTAATCAGTGCATTTAACGCATCCTGTTCCAAGCTATTGCTCGGGATAGATGAAATATTTATGGTATCTTCCCTGCCTTTTCCGATCTTATCCCGGAGTTCCAGGATAAGCCTTTCGGCAGATTTTTTACCGATCCCCTTGATACTTTCCAGCTGTTTGACATTGCCCTCCCGGATGGCGCGGCTGATCTCCTCCGGTCTCATGGAGGAAAGCATCATCCTTGCCGTGGAAGCGCCCACGCCGGACACGCTGATCAGCTGGACAAAAAGATCTTTTTCGCTCCTGTCGAAGAACCCATACAGGATATGGGCGTCTTCGCGGATATGCAGGTAAGTGAGTAGAAGCCCATTGTCCAGGTGTTCGATATGCGAGTAGGTATTTAAACTTATTTGCAGCTCATACCCTACCCCACCAGTCTCTAAATGTACCAGGGCGGGGCTTTTGTATACAAAAGCGCCACGTAAGAAAGCGATCATGGTTGCGAAAATAGGGCAAAAAATGTGCGGGAGATCGGCCTTTTTCCCCACCTTTGCAAAAATCTTTTCTTAACCTGATTGGAACTTCATAACATAATGAGCAAGAAAATGACCGCCGCGATCACTGCGATCGGAGGATTTGTACCCGAAGACCGTTTGACAAATGCCGACCTTGAAAAACTTGTGGACACCAATGACGAGTGGATCCGTACCCGTACGGGTATCGAGGAGCGGAGGATCCTGCGGGGGGACGGAAAGGCCACATCCGATCTTTGTGTACCTGTGGTGCAGCAGATCTGCGAAAAGCGGGGCATCCGTCCGGAGGAGATCGATTGCGTGATCGTCGCTACCGTGACGCCGGATATGTTTTTTCCCGCTACCGCCAATATCGTATGCGACAAGGTGGGAGCTAAAAATGCCTGGGGATTCGATATGAGCGCTGCGTGTTCCGGCTTTTTATACGCGCTGACCAGCGGAGCCATGTATATCGAGAGCGGCCGGTTCAAAAAGGTCGTGGTCGTAGGAGCCGACAAGATGAGCAGCATCGTGGATTACAGCGACCGGACCACGTGTATCATTTTCGGCGATGGCGCAGGCGGCGTCTTGCTCGAACCGAATTACGAAGGTTATGGCATCCTCGACAGCATTCTGAAAAGCGATGGCAGTGGCCGGACCCATCTGCA
>DASZOW010000349.1:0-4634 GCA_035550615.1 Puia sp. | reverse complement strand
CGAGGTCACCTCCATGGACGAATGCGGCGCGATGCATCGACGCATCGAGGTCAGCGGAATCCGGCGCGAGGGTAAATATTATTTTGACGTGGTGGTTACTGCGTAGCCACCGGTACACGTCCATAACGGGCCATCAGGGTCCCGGAGGCCATGATATGCCCTTGCATGGCCTTTTCCAACGCGGTACGATCCGCTCCCGGAGCCAGGTCGAGGCCGGTATCCAACGCATAGACATGAAAATAATAGCGATGCTGGCCTGTGGTTGCCGGCGGGTTGGGTGGAGTATACCCCATTTTCCCCAGTGAATTGCGGCCGCTGACGCCGGGGGTAGTATTCTCCCTGACGCCATTGGCGGCGGGCATGTCCCAGAGGACCCAGTGGGTAAAAACCCCTTTGGGCGCGTCGGGGTCGTCCATGATCAATGCCAGGTATTGGGTTCCCTCGGGGACGCCATCGATGGTGAGCGGCGGGTTAACGCCTTTGCCGTCGGCGGTATATTTAATAGGGATGAGCTCATCCTGGGAGAATTCGGTGCTGGAGACGATCAGATCTTCCATAATCTTTTTTGGGTAGGGATGAAAAAGTTATGCCTCGGACTGCGGACGAACTAGGCGCCGTTGATCTTGCGGAAAAATTCGTCGCGACAGGACTTGCTGATCGGGATGTCGCGCGCGCCGATGCGGATGACGTCGTTGCGGATGGAGGCGATCTTGTCCACGCAGACGATGAATGATTTATGGACGCGGGTGAATTTTGCTGGCGGGAGCTTTTCTTCGATGGCCTTCAGGCTGAGCTTCGAGAGGATCGGTTTGGCGTCGGTGGAGAAATGGATCCGGATGTAGTTCCGAAGCCCTTCGATATAAGTTATTTCCTGAAGGACGATCTTGGTGAGCTGGTACTCGGTGTGGATAAACAGGTAGTCGGGGAAGGATGGGCCGCCTTCCTTCTCCTTGAAACCATGATATTCGAGGGCTTTGTTCACGGCTTTGAGGAACCGGTCGAAAGCGACGGGTTTTACGAGATAATCCAGCACATCCAGCTCGAATCCTTCCACGGCATAATTGCGATAGGCGGTGATGAAGATGACCATGGGCTTATTAGGAAGGCTTTTCAGAAAGCTGAGCCCGCTGATGCCCGGCATTTCGATATCGAGAAAAAGCAGGTCGACGGGGTCTTTGGCCATCGCTTCGAGGGCTGCATAAGCATTTTTGCATTTGTTCACCAGGTGCAGAAAGGGCACACGCCGGATATTGTCCTCGAGGATGTCGAGTGCGGGGGTCTCATCGTCGATAGCCAGGCAATTGATCATTCCAATGGGATATTTAAGGTGATGATAAACCAGTTCTCCTCTTCCCAGGCATCTACGTGCAGACTGTCTGTGCGCTGCAACTCAAAGGCGCCGGGATAGATGAGCTCGAGCCTTTTCTTCAGATTGGCCAGGCCGATGCCGGAAGGGCGGGTCGCCTGCTGGCGGACGAGTGGGTTGTATTTATTTTTAACGGTCATCCGTAACTGTTTGTGTTCTTCCGTGACGATATCGATAAAGATCACGGGATCTTTGACAAGGCCGATGCCATGTTTGAACGCGTTTTCGACGAGCGGGATCAACAGCATGGGTTCGATACAGCTGCCGTTGAGGTTCTCGGCTACGTTGAAACTGACCTTGACGTCGCTGCTGAACCGCAACATCTGCAGGTCGATATAGGCACGAAGATAACCGATCTCGTCTTCGAGGCTGATCTTTTCATTGTTGGCGTCATAGAGCATGTAATTCATCAGTCGCGCCAACTCGACCAGCACGGGCTCGAGCAGATCGGATTTTTTCCTTGCCAGCAGGGCCATGCTATTAAGCACGTTGAGCATGAAATGAGGATTTACCTGGGTCCGCAAAAAGCTGAGCTCGGTGCGGAGATGTTCGTTTTCCTTGTCCTTTTGCATTTTCCCCAGGCGGGCGTTCTCGCGGGAGATGCCGAGGCTTGCGCTGGCCATGAGGATCACCAGGCCGGGAAAGGATCTGCGCATCGAGAGGAAATGTAGTCCCGGCGGCGGCGGCGTGGTCAGGTAGCCGATCAACTGGGCTATCACACCCGTGAATAACAACGCCACTATCGCCAGTATGAAATAGAGCGGGCGTTTTTTTCCACTGAAATATTTTGGGACCAGCCAGTAGGCGTTGCCATAGAACAGAGTAATAAAAGGAAGACTGGACAAGATGATGAACCAGCCGGTGAGCTGTGGCCGCCAGACGATCTTCACCTCCTGCATGGGACGCCATACCCACACGCATAGCAACAGCACGGACCATACGCAGGCATGGAACAAGATGGTGTAGGCGCGGTTCGGCTTAAACATGATATAAATATACCTTAATTAACGATTACGGTTCGATAGAGAGCAGAGTGAAGATTTAGCAGTTACAGATTTAGGAATGATGGTCCCTATAAGGCCTGGCGGGTGGCATGGGCATTAATCAACGGTTAAGGTTTTTGAAGAAATCGTATGGGCGCTGAAGATGCCGTAGGCGCCATTGCTGATATTGGAAGAGGGATCGGCGGGAGCCGCGGCCGTATTGAATGCTCCCGTGCCACTGGACTGCGCCAGCTGATTGAAATAATTATACACGTTGACGTCGACGCAATACATATCGACCCGCAGCTGGTCGCCGACATTCAGATAAGAGCTATCCATGTGGAGGTTCTGCGTAATGTATTTACCATCGGTGAGGCGATCCTCGAAGGCGTAGATGTCTTTGGTGAACCGGGCGCCGTTGATGTACAGCACGTATTGGTAATAATTCTTTACGCCCGGCGGGTCCTGGAAATTGGATTGCGGGGTGACCTGGTTCTTTTTGAAACGGCTGTTGTTGTCGAAGGTCACGGAATCCAGCGTCACCGGAGCAGGCATGGTAGAGGTGGCGGTATAGACGGAGTCATGGAGCTGGACTCTCAGGGTATAGGTGGTCCCTGACCTGCCCTGAAGACTATGGGTCAAATATACGCCAGGGGCGGTCTCGGTGAGACTGTCGGTGGTCTGGCCATCGCTGATCTTTACGGCGGCGCCTGACACGGCAGGGAAGGTATTATCTGCATAGAAGCCGACGCTTTGGTTGATGGTCACGGTATAAGGGCCGGGGGCGTCGGTGACTTCGCCCTGGATGACGAGCTGCGAGGCTGCGGTATTCAGCGGGAGCGTCACTGTTTTCTGACAGGCGGCGATCACGGATAACGCGGCTAATGTGAGGATGCTTTTTTTCATCGGTTAAAATTTAAAGTTATAGGAGATACTGGGCACCCAGCGGAACAGCGAATATTGTATGGCCTGGGTCTTCGCGGGATCGCCGGGATCCTGCTGGAAGCTGATGCTATATGGGTTCTGGCGGCCGTATATGTTGTAACACGAGAAGATCCAATAGCTGTCGGTCTTCTTAGTCTTTTTTCCTTGCAGGGTGGCGCTGAAGTCGAGGCGGTTGTATGGCGGCATGCGATAGCCGTTGCGGCTTGTGTAGAGGAAGGCGACCTGTCCCTGTACCTGGTATTTGCCGCTTGGCCAGGTCACGGCATTGCCGGTGTAATAGACGAAATCGGATGAGAGGGTCCACTTTTTATTCAGCTTGTAGATCGCGACGACGGAAAGGTCATGTGTCCGGTCCTGTGTGGCGGGATACCAGCTATAATTATTTATACCGGGGAGCCGGCGTTCGGTGCGGCTGAGCGTATAGCTGATCCAGCCGGTGAGCCGGCCTACCTTTTTTCTTGCATACAGCTCCAAGCCATACGCTCTGCCATGGCCATAGATCAGCTGAGATTCGACGTTGGTGTTGGCGATGAGCTGGGCGCCGTTCTTGTAATCGATCTGGTTCTGCATATAGCGGTAGTAGATCTCGGCGGAGAGCTCGTATTGGTTTTGTTTGAGATTGCGATAGTAGCCCAGCGATACCTGGTCGCCGATCTCTGGTTTGACATTGATGGTGCTCGGAACCCAGACGTCGGTGGGATTGGACGATGTCGAGTTAGAGAGCAGGTGAAGGTTCTGCGTCGTCCGGGCATAAGATGCCTTGATCGAGCTATTGTCGGTGAGCTTGTAGCTGGCGGAGAACCGGGGTTCGAGATTGAAATAGTTGATCACGGTTTTTCCGGAGGCGTAGGTCGAGGAGTCGGTGGCATTGCCGGTGGAATCATAGGTATAAAATGTCCCTGGCCCGAGGACGGTGAACATGCTGGCGCGGAGACCGTAGTTCATGTTGAGCCTGTCGGTGAGCGCCAGGTCATGGTTAATATACAGCGCCGTTTCCAGGGCATGCCGGTCCTGGATATGGAGCGAGTTGAAATTGGAGCTTGCCGACGCGGAGATGACGCCGGGTGAGATGGAGTGATCGATGAGATCGAGCCCGAAATTGAGCTTGTTGCCGGAGCTGATAAAGTATTCGAGGTCTTGTTTCAGATGAAGGTCTTTGATGTAGGAGTCGATGCCGATGTCATTGTTTCCGGAGTTGATGCCGATGGTATAGTCGTATTTGCTATAGATCAGCGAGGTGTTGGAGAAGAGCCTGCTGTTGAGAATGTGGTTCCAGCGGAGGGTGGCTGTGGCATTTCCATAGGAGAGGTCGAAGCTGTTGCTGATGCCGAGATGGTCCT
>DASZOW010000348.1:0-8831 GCA_035550615.1 Puia sp. | reverse complement strand
CGCCGGCACGTCGCCGAACCCGCGGAAGATATAGGGGCCCCACGGTCTCCGGCCGTAGGGTACGTATTGAATGCCCGGGCGGGTGTTGAATCCGCTGCGTTCTCCACCGGCAAATTCATGCCCTTCTTTGGTGACGACGATGTTGGTTCTTCGAGTACCCATGACACGCGGCCGCGAGTTCAACAGCAAGCCACTATTGATGCCCGTGAGGAGACCTTTTTCCGAGCCATAGTCGCCCCAGACGATGGGCGCCGTGATCAGCACGGCTGGATCATGTGCGGTCGTGTTTCCCATATAGCCGATAAGGTTGCCCAGGAGCCTGTCGGCCACCGGGTCCAGGCCTTTGCGGCGGATCAGGTCCATGCCGCAGAGCAGGATGCTGCCCTTGCCGTCGAAGAACTCCGCGATCGCCATGCCTTCGAGCCCGGGTCCATAATCGGCGAGGACGCCGATCTTCGCCATGTCCTTTTTGTCTTCGGGCACGAATCCATCGGTCACGGGATATAGCGCAGGAAAGCCGGTCTTTTCCGATTCCGTCCATCCGGTATAATCCGACCAGACTTTGAGGTCTTCACGGTCTATGCCATCGAAAACCGGATCGCCGGGGCGCTCGGGATTCACACAATAGCCATTCCGGGATGGCCGTGGCGGCGGCGGATATTGGGAGTAATCCAGATCCATGGTGATGTTGCGGATCGGACAGGGCAGCACCGCATTGAGATTCGGCAAAAGGGTCGAGTCCTGGCGCAGACAAACCAGGCGGCCGCCGGCCGCGATGAATCGTTTGATGGCCGGGGCCCGGCTCACCAGGTTCCCGTCGGCGCTATTTTCTCCGATGACCACCACGTCTCGGGGGGACAGATGATCAAAGGAACCGATCTTATGAAAGGGGATGGATAACTGTAACAACCCACTCGCAGTCCCATCCCCGTTTTCATAGAGAAGAATTGTCCGTTGCGGTTTGACGGCGGAGGCCCTGTATGTTTTGCCGGCGATAAAGAGCCGGTCTTCGTTGCTGGCGATGAGCCGGCCGTTGCGGAAGATCTGGCCCAGCAGCTGATAATGGCCCATCGGCAGGTTGGCGGGCAGGGTAATCGACAGCGGTTTGCTGAGCTCGCCATAATACGTAATGTCCGGCAGCCGGAAGCTGTCGGTGAGCAGAATTGTTTGCGCGTCGTCGATCAGCCGGTAGACGAAGCTGGCTTGTTTTAGATCGCTGAAATCGTCCGCGTCGTTGACGATGTGCAGGACAGGTTTGAAGGTGGCGCCGGAGTAGAGTTGTGTCGTCCAGTTCTCCCAGCTTACGAGGACGGGCGAGTAAGAGATGCGCGCCTGCGCGGTAACGGGTTTGGGCCCCATGTCCACAAAATCATGCACGGTATTCCAATTGTAGAACAGGATGGTAAATGGGAACACCCCGCTCAGCTCGCCGTTCACATCCCGCAGCCGGCGGTTCAGCTCCGTAGCCTGTTTAAAGGTGAAACACTGGTGCTCATTGGCCAGCCGGGCCTGCAGGTCGTTGGGTGCATGACCGGTCCAGTTCAGCTGTGAACCCGGATTTTTGTGATTCGGGGTCAGGTTGTAACGGCCATCGGGCCCAGAATAATTGCCTACGCATTCGGTAAAGGTGATCGGCTGGCCGGGTTTTTTGGGAAAGGGAATGATATCCGCGTCGTTCCGGATATGCAGAAAGGTAAAAGGTGAAGAATAATACCAGCCCCAATAACGGTGCAGGTCGCAGATGTCGCCGGCCTTACCGTAGCCATAGCCCGCATTGGCGATATAGACCCGGGTGCTGTCCCACCGGCGAAGCCGCATGGCGGCGAACGAAAGAAATTTTTCCCATTCGGCGACCGTCTTGCCGGCGAATGGCGTTTCGTTGGTCATGGCATAGACCATCAGGCTCGGATGGCTGGCGATCATGGCGAAGGTCTTATCCTCATACCAGCGGATCGCCTTTTCATAGTCTTTCGGTGGTTTTTGTCCGTCGACAGTGCCGCTATAGTTGCCGCCGAAGACCATCATCCCTTTTTCGTCGCAGACATCGTACCAGGTCTCGTTGCTGGGGATGCGGATGATGTTGACGTGTATGCTTTTCATGAAATCCACATACTGTTCCGCGAAGCGGCGACTCTTTTCGATGCTGTCGGGGATGCCGCGGTCCGGCGGATTGATGGCGATGCCACGCAGGAAGATTGGATGATCGTTGAGATAGAGATGGCCGTTCCGCGATTCGAAGAGGCGGAATCCGATGCGTTTTTCCTGCTGCTGCGTGGCCTGGCCGGGCTGCGCGAGGCCTAAGGCGATGCGGTACAGATGCGGGTTCAGCGGCGTCCAGGCGTCGACGTCGAGGCCGTCCAGGTGGAATTGCAGCGTATTGCCATTGGCCGTGCCGGTGATCTTGCGGTCGACAACGAGTTTTCCGGTACGGTCATCCATGAGCAGGACCCTGAAGACGGCATCCGTGCCGGGAAGCGTATCGAATGCCGCGTCGATCCGGGCGGAATGGAGGGTGGTGAAGACGGTGATCCGCCCGAGATGTCCGGCATGTGCGCTTAGGCATCCGAGTAAGAGCGCGAGGAAGAAGGGTCGTTTCATAGTCTTACCAGCTTGATGAAGTAAATGTCGTTCTCTTTGGTTTGGAAGGTGCGGTGGTATCGACCGCCGGTGATCGTTATGGTCTCGCGGCTTTCGGGTTCGCCCGTCGCCACATGTTCCAGGCGTTGTTGCAACTGCGGGGAGAGGTCGGAGGGCGAGCCTGCTTCGAGCCAGGCGCTGAAGACGTCGTTGTGGTGATAGCCGACATGATAGACGAGCGCCTCATAGCGGCCGTCGGGGATATGCTGTAGCCGGAGTGTCACCGTCCCCGCGGACGCCGGCGGCGGATTCAGCCCGAAAAGACTGTCGTTGAAATACGGAGCATCCGTGAATGGCAGATGCAGGTTCCAGAAAAGCGCCTGGATGCCTTTGTCGTTCTTGCATACCCATGAGCATGAGTCTTTGTCGGCGAGCTCGGTGTTCCCCAGCTCGTGCAGAAAGCGATAGGCGAAGAAGGTCGGCTTTTTGAGGCCCTGCAGGTTTACCAGCCCGAAGCCGCCATGGAAGGGAGTCGGTGCGGGTCCGGCCTCTTCGAACACATCGGTAAAGGTCCAGTACGACATCGCGGCTGCCGCGTGTTCCGTGTGTTTGAGGGTGTTGAGGATAAAGGCGGCATTCTGATAGCTGTCATGGAGCGGATCGCGGGAGGATGGCGAGGAGTTTATCTCGGTATAATCGAGCGGCATGTTACGATAGCCGCTGCTGTCCATGACCCGGCGGGTTTCGAGTACACTGCCCCAGAGATAATCCGAGGGAAGCATGGTGCGTTTGCGGAGGCCGAACTCGTCGAATACTGTTTTGGTATTGTAGCTATGTGTCGAGAGGAAATCCATGGGCACATGGTTCTCGGCGCAATAGCTAAGCATCTGGCGAATCCATTTGCTGCCCGAGGTAGCCGGTCCGCCGACACGAAATGTTGGCGACACCGATTTGATGGCTTCCACCGTCGTTTTGTAGAGCTTGAAATAGTCGTCCATGGTCCCGGTGAAAAAGCCGTGAAGATCAGGTTCGTTCCAGACCTCGAAATACCATTTCTCTACTTCATTCCGGCCATAGCGGTCTACCCAATGATGCACCAGCGCGCGGATCAGGTCGGCCCATTTTTGATAGTCCTTTGGCGGAGTGACATTGCCTTTCCACCAGAATACCGTCTTCGTACCGCTGGCCAGATCGGGCGGCATGAAACCCAGTTCCACAAAGGGCCGGATACCGATGCTCAGCAGGAAGTCATAGAGTTTGTCGACATATTGCCAGTTATAGATGGGACGGCCGGTTTTGTCTTCGGTGTAGACATGCATCTCGTCGCAGAGTAGTCCATGAAACCGGATATAGCGGAACCCGATGGCTTTCTCCACCATCGCCAGCTGCTGCTGCCAGTCCGCACGCAGCCCTTCCTCGGCCCTTCCGGCGCCCACGCAGGTCTCGAAGCTCCGGCTTAGCGGCCCCGCCGTTATGCGGTAGTCGGCATCGATCATGCGTGATGCCGTATGTTTCAGCCGGTTTTTCATTCTTAACAGGGCTTCCAGGTAATAGTAATCGGCATAGGGCAGCGGCGAATTCACTTCCGTGTTCTTGTTCATATTGGCGACGCTGTGTTCGAGCAGGAAGCCGCCGTTCTTTCCCACAGGGGCCGTGTAGGCCGGAGAGCCGAGCGAATTAAGGATGGTTTGCGCTGTTGCCAGATAACCCCTGGCCAGGGCATCGTTGCTATAGCCTGCCAGCTCGATGAGGCCCGAGGCCAGCACTGCTCCGGCCGACGCGTCGCGCTCGGCATTCGGAATTCCCGGCGCATCGTAGTCCCAATACGGGATCTTATCGGCGGGGAGGTTCGGGTTATTGAGGATAAAGGCGGCGATATGCTGCGCCTGGGAAAGGTAACGCGGGTCGTGGGTATACCGGTACATGGTCGTAAAGCCGTATAGGCCCCAGCTTTGTCCCCGTGCCCACGCCGATTCATCGCCGGCGCCCTGCGCCGTTTGTTTTTTCATGACGGCGCCCGTCTGGGGATTGTAGACCACGACATGATATGAGCTATAGTCAGGACGGAAATGATTCCGCATGGTCGTGTTGGCATGCGTGACGGCGATATGATAAAAGGAAGAATCGCCAGTGGTCTCGGTGGCCCAGAGCAGGAGCTCGAGATTGATCATGTTATCGATGATGACGCGGAAGGAGCTCGTGTCGTCGGATCTTCCCCAGCTGCGGATGCAGCCTACCTTCGGATTGAAACGCGTGGACAGCGAACGTGCCGCATTCAGGAGGATCGCCTTGTACTCGGGTTTCGGATCGAGCTTATAAAGGGTGCCGTAGCTGCAGAACAGCATGAAACCCAGATCGTGCGTCCTCGTATTGTATTGCTGGCTGTCCATCAACGTTATCTTTCGCAATGCTTCCTTGTAGAAACTGCGGTCGCCGGTGCCTTCGTAGAGATACAGCAGCGAGCCGGGGTAGAATCCCGCGACCCAGTTGTCGCTGGTGCAGGTGCGGAGACTGTCATGGCCGAAGGAGCGCGGCATCACCCCTTCCGGGACGTGTTGCATCAGGTAATGATATTGGCTGTCGGCATGTTCCCAGACGTCGCCACTGACCGATGTTTGCGCAGTGACGAGCTGCCCTGCCAGCAGAAGCGGCAGGACAACCATATATTTATTAAATAGGCACATCTTATTGTTCGATTTTGATCCCGCTGAGCAGGGCATTTCCTTTTTTGGCGTCGAATGCGATCTGTATACCTTGTCCGCCGGCGGCTTCCACGATATAGGTCTTTTTGATCGCCACCGCGTATCCATATTCTTTGGCCAGATCGAGATCCCGTTCTACTGTTTTGCCGTTGATCCGGACATCGAAGACCCGTTCTCCCGGCGTCAGGTCTTTGCTTTCGGCAAAATAAAGGGTGACCTTGTAGCGGCCGTCCCTGACGTCGAAACGGTAACCCTGAAGGCTATCCAGGAACGAATAATAGAGCGGGACATCGGGGGTGCTTTTGATGATCTCGCCCCGTGCAAAGAAGGAAGATTTTCCGCCGATGTAGCCGAAGCTGCCGCTGGTATAGGGCCGGTCTTCGATCCAGACTTTGCCGGAGCCATCCAGATATTGCGCATTCGAGCCGACGTTGACGTTAAGGGGTTGGAAGGTCGCCGCCGTGCGCAGATCGGCGTCATACGCCCGGTATTCGATGACAAGCTCGTCGGTGATGGTCTTGCCGCCCGATACGGCCGTGGCGCGGACAATGTTCTTACCATCCTTGAAATGCACCGACCACCGGGCCTTATGGATGTCGTCGGGTTTGCGTTTCCCCTGGTCAATACCGTTGACAGCCAGGCTCACCTGTCCGAGGTTGCTATAGACGTCGATGGTCGAGGGCGCATTTTTTTCCCCCGCCCGGATACACCAGTTGCGGCTGGCGATGTAGACCATGGGTTCGGGGTTCCAGTTGGCTTTATATAAATAGTAAGCGTCTTTGGGGCGCCGGTCCCAGGTGACGAGGCCTTTTTGGTTGCGGTGGCTTTGCGGGCCGCCGATATTGGGCTGGGAGAAATCGAACTCGTTCCAGATGGAGGTGCCGCCGAGAAACGGGCGGGCATCGATCTGGCGCAGATAGGCCTCGTGATACAGCCGCTGGTATTCTTCCGTATAGTCCTGGCGTTCGGGTTTTTCCGTATTCAGCCGGACCTCGCCTTCGGCGCCATATTCGCTGATGAAGATATTTTGCCACGGCTCGTTCCGGTGGATGGCATCGACGTCTTTGCCGAAATCGTCGAGCATACCCGAATACCACCCGTCATAGATATTGTGACCGGCGACCTGCGAGATGTGGTCGAGACCGAACTTCGCATAGTCGTCGCTGAGATGCATGGCCATGGTGCTGTAGCGGGTGGGATCTTCGGCGCGGATGGTGCTGTCCAGGCGCACGGCATAACGCTTGAGCGCCGCGATATAGCTCGTGTCGTCGATATGATGCTGAATGCGGAAACCTTCTTTGGAGTAGAGCAGGATCTCGTTCATCGATCCCCACATGATCACCGAGGGATGGTTATAATTCTGGTGGATCATCTCGAGCAGCATGTTCTGGGCGTTATGAAAGAACTCCGGGTCCAGGGTCATATAGTTGACCACGGGGACTTCTTCCCAGATGATGAGGCCGAACTCGTCGGCGAGCCGGAGCACTTCAGGGGCCTGCGGATAGTGTGCGAGACGGATAAAATTGGCGCCCATTTCTTTGATCATCCGCATATCCCGTTCATGGTCTTCGGCGCTCAGGGCGTCGCCTTTGCCAAGCAGGTCCTGGTGACGGGTGGTGCCATGCAGGATATACTTTCTGCCATTGAGGCTAAAACCGTTATCGGGATCAAAGGAAAACCAGCGGAAGCCGATGCGGTTGTCGACCTCGTCGACGGCCTGACCGTTTTGGATGATACGGCTTTTTACATGGTAGAGATAGGGCGTCTCCGGGCTCCAGAGATTCGGGTGATCCCCCGCATCGATGAGGGCTGTCACGGCGGTTTGCTGATGAGCCTCCGCGGTATGATCCGTTTTCGACGAGCGGATCAGTTTGCCGGCCGCGTCGTAGAGCTCGTTGACGAAGGTAAAGGTCGCGGGCCTGCCGGTTTCATTGGCGACCGTGGCGCGAACCGACACCGTGCCTTTACCGGCCGCGATACCAGGTGTTGCGAGGTATACGCCGCCCGAATTGTTGTTTACCCCGGTGAAATGTAAGGCATTCGTGGCGATCACCCAGGCATCGCGATAGATACCACCATAGGAAGCGTAGCCGATGGACAACGGCGGGACAAAGGGATCGTGGGCATTGTTCACCTCGACGGCTATGAGGGCGTCGCTGCTGCCGTCCGGGTTGTGGTGCACCTTGTCCGTGATATCGTAACCGAAACCGGTATAACCGCCGCGATGGCGGCCGGCAAAAGCGCCGTTGACATACACATCGGCCACCTGTCCCGCGCCTTCGAACCAGAGGAAGATGCATTTATCCGCGTATTCCCTGCCGAAATGCACTTCTTTCCGGTACCAGCCGATGCTCCGTTTATAGGTGCGGTCGTCGTCGAAGACGTCGGCGGCGTTCCACGTATGCGGCAGCGATACTTCTTCGCCGGCGATATCGTTTCGTTTCGGATCCTGCGCATACGCCATGCCTTCCGGAATATATTTCCAGCCATCGTCGATGCTATAGGTCGTCCTGCCTGAGGTCTGAGCGGACAGCGTGCCGCCGGCGAGCAGGAGCGGTAGTAGGCCGGTGAAGAGTTGTTTTGTCATACGTCGTTATCAAAAAAGATCAGTAGCCTGGGTTCTGGGTCATCGGTGAAGTACGGTTGGCATCGATCACGGGCTGGGGTATCGGCAGGAGCGTGTCGCGGGCCTGGACATTCGGCGCGGCGATCTTGTTATCGGCTTTTACCCTTGCCAGCCAGCGGCCCGTACGGAGCAGGACATAGCGACGGTCTTCTTCGGAGAACAGCTCGCGGGCGCGTTCGTCGAGGATGAAGTCGATGGTAATGTCGCTCGCGGATACCGGTGCGGCGTGCGCCCTGGCGCGTAAGGCATTGATGGCGTCGGCTGCGCCCTGCAGGTCGTCGAGATCATAATCGGCTTCCGCAAGGAGAAGGTAGGTCTCGCCTGTCCGGAGGATGAACTGGTCATTATACTGCGGATCGATGAGAACATTCGTGGGGCTGGACCAGTCCCATTTGGAGGTAGAGGGCCAGTTGGGGTTGGATAATGTCTCGTTGCTGGTACTGTCCAGCCAAACGGTATCGCCGATTTGATATCCCGCAGGAGGGGTGGAGTTCATGCGATAATAATAGTGCCAGGCAAAATTCCCGCCGCGGTCGTCCTGGGTGCCTTTGAAAAGGTTCAGCATCCACCGGGTCGGGCTGAAGCGGCCGAGACCGCGGCCGCCTGCTTCTGCGGCCACCTGCACAGGGCTGGTCGTTTTGCCGTTGGTACCTTTTACTTTCAGCGAGTAATACCGGTTGGTCCAATACCGGCGCATGATATTATAGCCTTCACCGCCATTGACGTTGAGGGCGTTCTGGATCGTCCATAGCGCTTCCGTATTCCCCTGGCTCCGCAGCGAGTTGCCGTCGAGGAACATGTCGGTGAACGGCGTCCCCGGCTGGGTGGCATTGACGCCATAGCGCGCCGTTACGAGCTTATAGGCCGGGTTGGTGGTCACCTTGGTAGCCTCGATCTTGGCGCTGTCGGCCTTGCCCATGGCAAGA
>DASZOW010000347.1:0-3237 GCA_035550615.1 Puia sp. | reverse complement strand
CCTTCGAAAGTAGAATAGAAATAAGGCGTCTTGGCCTCGAATTCGGCGGAGCAGGTATCCACCATCTTATATACCCGCCTGATGCCGGCAGCCTTGCGTTTTTCATAGACGGCTTCTTCGCTGCCGCCGCCCATGATCTTGACGATCTGCTCGTCGCTGAAGCCTAATTTCTTTGCTTCCTGCAACACCGGTATCGGCAGGGTTTCGAGATTGTATTTGCCCAGCTCCTTTTCCATGTTACAGATCTTCTGGATCTCATAGAGGAACCAGCGGTCGATGCCATTGGTAGCTTTCGATATCGTCCCTACGGAGATCCCTGCCATCAGCGCATCCTTGATGCGGAAGATGCGGTCCCATTTCGGGGTCTTGATATATTCCAGCAACTCTTCGGCATGCATCAGGCTTTTTCCATAATAACCTAAACCGACGGCATTGTTCTCGAGGCTTTGACAGGCTTTCTGCACGGCTTCCGTAAAACTCCGGCCGATCGCCATGACCTCGCCGACACTTTTCATCTGCAAACCCAGGGTATCGTTGGCGCCTTTGAACTTGTCGAAATTCCAGCGCGGGATCTTCACGATCACATAATCCTGAACGGGCTCGAAATAGGCGGAGGTCGTACCGGTGATCTGGTTCTTCAGTTCGTCCAGGTTGTACCCGATCGCCAGTTTTGCAGCGATCTTGGCGATGGGATAACCCGTGGCTTTGGAAGCCAGCGCCGAGCTGCGGCTCACCCGCGGGTTGATCTCGATGGCGATGATCTCTTCCGTTTGGGGGTTCAGCGCAAACTGGACGTTGCATCCGCCTGCGAAATTCCCAAGGTCGCGCATCATCATGATGGCCGTGTTCCGCATCAGCTGAAATGCGGTATCGCTCAGCGTCATCGCCGGCGCCACGGTAATGGAGTCGCCGGTATGTACGCCCATGGGATCGAAGTTCTCCACGGTGCAGATGATCACCACATTATTATTGGCATCGCGGAGAAGCTCCAGCTCGAACTCCTTCCAGCCGAGGACAGCCTGCTCTACAAGCACTTCGTGGATTGGGGAAGCCTGCAGCCCCCTGTTGAGGGCCTCGTCCAACTCGTCTTTGTCATGCACGAAACCGCCTCCTGTACCACCCAGCGTAAAAGAAGGGCGGATCACCAGCGGGAAGCCGATATCCTGCGCGAATTCTTTCCCTTCCAGGAAGGAATTGGCCGTTTTGGCCGTGGCCACCGGCACACCCAGCCGGATCATCCACTGCCGGAACTTTTCGCGGTCCTCGGCCTTGTCGATGGCCTTGATGTCCACGCCGATCAGCCGGACCTTGTATTTTTCCCAGAGCCCCAGGTCTTCCGCCTCTTTGGCAAGGTTCAGGGCCGTCTGGCCGCCCATGGTCGGCAATACTGCGTCTATCTTGTTCTCTTCCAATATCTGCTCGATGCTTTCCACGGTCAGCGGCAGCAGGTATACCTTGTCCGCCATCATCGGGTCCGTCATAATGGTTGCCGGATTGCTATTGATCAGGATGACCTCGATCCCTTCTTCCCGCAGGCTGCGGGCAGCCTGGGTTCCGGAGTAATCGAATTCACAGGCTTGACCGATAATAATGGGACCTGAACCAATGATCAGGACGGAGCGAATGGAGGAATCTTTGGGCATGTTCTAGAAAATATGTGCGAAAGATCTGCTATCAGAAAATTAGCGCATCTTCCGCAAAACGCTAATGTCTGGAGAACTTCGGCCTTGCCGCTGGCAAGCCCTCGTTCGCAACCTTCGCCTCACGGCTCGGTTGTGGCCACTGGCCCTATGGGCCCGTTTGATAAATTGCGCAAAGGTAAGGCTTTTCATGCAACCACGCACAAAAAACCCCGGCAGAAGCCAGGGTTTGTATACTAACATTTTACAAGAGACAAATTATTATCAGGACTCGCTTGGTTCCTATGAAGCCCGTTACCTAAACGTTCAGTTGTTGTGGAATGAAGCCAGCTCGATATCATCGAGCAGCACACCACCTTTGCGGGCAATATTTTTCCTCTCCGCCATCAGTCTGCGATTCTCATACTTGCTCTTCATCCGAAATACCCATTTCTGTTTGGCTTCCTCGCCTTTGATAACGCCTATCATCCCCCCGACAGTAACTGCCAGAAAGACGACCATTTTGTTTTTAACTCCTTTCATAACGATGCTTTTTGATGGTGAAAGCCTATCCTCTGTTAGACATCAAATGTTAGCCAAAAGCTGTACCAAACTTTAAAAATTCCCTTCTCTTTTTGTGGTATTTTTTATGATGGCTGCATCCGATGCTGATCTGTAATCTTTTATTAACAATCGCTTCACGAGCAGCCCTTTTACATACGAAAAAACGACAGTGCCGGATGCCTGGGACCCCCTTTTTGACGTACGCCGTTGGGAATATTCGGCTCACAATGGGAATGTTTGAGATACCTTTGCCTTGACAGGCCTTTGGTCATTCTTTTAATCTGTCTTTAATCCTTACATGCGATATCTCTTTTCTGCGGTTTGTTTGCTCTTTTGGCTGCAAGGTTTTTGTCAGCTGTTCCCGCCGGCTGAATATCCCCGCAATTATTTCCGCGATCCGCTGGCGATCCCGATGAGCCTGGCCGCCAATTTCGGCGAGCTGCGGCCCGATCATTATCACATGGGGCTCGACATCCGCACGGAGCACCGGGTGAATCTACCGGTATTCGCGGCGGCCGATGGCTATATAGCCCGGGTGTCGATTACGCCCTTCGGCTTTGGTCAGGCGATCTATATCGATCATCCCAACGGCTACACCACGGTATACGGTCATCTCAACCGATTTTTTCCTGCACTCGCCGCCTATATTCACAAAGAACAATATCGCCATCAGTCCTGGCAGATCCATCTCGACCTGCGGCCGGGCATGTTCCCGGTAAAGAAGGGTGACCTCATCGCCTATAGCGGCAGCACCGGCGGCTCACAGGGCCCGCATCTGCATTTCGAGATCCGGCGCACCGCAGGGGACATCAATCTGAACCCGTTGCTCTTTGGCCTGCCTGTTCCGGACAACACGGCGCCGACTATTCTGCGTCTCGCCTGGTATGACCGCAATAAAAGTACCTATGAACAATCGCCGCATCTGCTGGCTGTACATAGCATCCGCGCTGCCGCCGGCCGTGCCGCCATTCATGATGCCACCGCCAACCGCGCCGCCGGCGCTCATACCAAGGCGGTATATGCGCTGACGCCTTCCTTACTCGTTGTCCCCGTA
>DASZOW010000346.1:0-5345 GCA_035550615.1 Puia sp. | reverse complement strand
AACAAAGAATCTTACCGACATCAAGGCTAAGACCGGCAACCTGTACGAGTCTATCGCCATCATCGCCAAAAGAGCGAACCAGATCAATATCTCCCTCAAAGAGGAGCTGCATAACAAACTGGAA
Source organism: Puia sp. (assembly GCA_035550615.1). GTDB lineage: Bacteria > Bacteroidota > Bacteroidia > Chitinophagales > Chitinophagaceae > Puia. Next base: position 5,221 of record DASZOW010000346.1, on the reverse strand, counting down.
GAATTCGCCAGCCATACGGATAGCCTCGAAGAGATCCACGAGAACAAGGAGCAGATCGAGATCTCCAAGGCGTATGAAAGAATGCCGAATCCGGCTCTGCTGGCCACCCAGGAGTTCATGGACGACAAGATCTATTATCGCCGGAACGACGACGACCTCTTTAAATAAGTCGCCTGATTCCCCATGTTCCAGGGAAAAAAGATCCTACTCGGCGTCACTGGCAGCATCGCTGCCTATAAATCCCTTCTTCTGGTCAGGCTCCTGGTCAGGGAAGGGGTCACGGTACGGGTGATCCAGACTCCTGCAGCCCGCGATTTTGTTACACCGCTTTCCCTGGCTACCCTCTCCAAGAATGCTGTTCTTTCCGACCTTTTTGCCGACGGCACCTGGGCCAATCATGTGGAACTGGGACGTTGGGCGGATTTGTTCGTTATCGCCCCGCTAAGCTGTAATACGCTGGCGAAGATGGCCTCCGGGATATGTGATAATCTCCTGCTGGCCGCCTATCTATCCGCGGGGTGTCCCGTAGTCGTCGCGCCGGCTATGGACGAGGACATGTGGCACCATCCCGCTACACAGGCGAATCTGGAACGCCTGCAATCCTATGGCGACACCATTATTCCGGTCGAAAATGGCGAGCTGGCAAGCGGCCTTTTTGGCGATGGCCGCATGGCCGAACCTGAAGCTATCCTTGAATTTATCCGCCCGTTGCTGGACCAGGGACAGGCGTCCGCTCGACCACTGGCGGGAAAAAAAGCGCTGGTAACCGCAGGACCAACCTACGAGGCCATCGACCCTGTGCGGTTCATCGGAAACCATTCCTCCGGAAAAATGGGTATCGCTATTGCTTTGGAGCTGGCCGAACGCGGTGCACAGGTTTCGCTGGTACTTGGCCCATCTCCGCTGTCGATCCAGCACCCGGGTATCACGCTGAGACGCGTAACCTCCGCGGCTGAAATGTACGAGGCCTGTCTCGAAGAATTCGACAACGCCAATCTGGCCGTTCTTTCCGCTGCGGTTGCCGATTATACACCTGCCAGGCCGGCATCGGAAAAGATCAAAAAGAACGATGGCCCGCTGATGCTGGAACTGACCCATACCCCGGACATCCTTAAGACCCTTGGCAGCCTTAAGAAAGCAAACCAGCTGCTGGTCGGTTTTGCCCTGGAAACCAGCGGCGCCCGGGAGCATGCCCTCGGTAAGCTTACATCCAAGAACGCTGATTATATCGTGCTCAATTCCTTACAGGACGCAGGGGCCGGTTTCGGTCTGGATACTAATAAGATCACAATTTTTGGCAGGAATGGCCTTGAACGGTCGTACGAAACAAAACCCAAGCAACAAGTCGCTAAGGATATCGTTGATACTATAGTAAATGGGTTGTATGCGTAAAACCTTTCTTATATGGATGACTCTGCTGGCGTTCGGAATGGGACTGGGAAATTCCGTACTTCAGGCCCAGGAACTGCAGGCGAATGTCGCTGTCGTCGCCAACCGGCTGCCGTCTACCGTCGATCACAAACAGTTTCAAACCCTCCAAACTGCACTTTATAATTTTATTAATAACCGGCAATGGTCTAATGAATCGTTTAAGCCAGAAGAACGGATCGTTTGTAATTTTCTGATCAATATCGCTTCTGCCGGGGACAACAATACCTATCAGGCTACGCTGACCGTCCAGGCAGGGCGTCCTGTCTATAATACCTCCTATCAAAGTCCCCTGATCAATTTTCAGGACGAATCCTTCACCTTTCGATATGTTGAGTTCCAGCCCCTGGATTTCAATGAGAACCGGGTACAGGGATCGGAACCTTATGCAGCCAATCTCACCGCCGAGATCGCCTACTATGCCTACATTATTCTGGGGCTCGATTTTGACACATTTTCTCTCCGCGGCGGTGACCCCTATTTCCAAAAAGCGCTGAATATCGTGAACAACGCTCCGGAAGGACAGAACATCAATGGCTGGAAACCATTTGACGGAGTCCGCAATCGTTATTGGCTGGTTGAGAACCTCACCAACAGCAAGTATAACCTTATACACGACGCTTATTATAGCTATTTCCGCTCGGGGTTAGACCAGCTTTATGACAAAGAGGCCGACGGCCGTACCGCCGTTCTCAATGCGCTGAATATGCTGAATACTGTGAACATGGAAAATCCCAATACCATGATCATCCAGTTCTGGTTCCAGGGGAAGGCCACGGAGTTGAGCAATATCTTCAAAAAGTCGCCGCCGGACGAGAAGGCCCGTGCGCTGGACCTGCTGACGAAGTTGGATATATCGAACATCAACAAATACAAACAGGATTTGCAATGAGAAAGCCGATTGCCGGTCTGATTGTCTTTTTCTTCTTTGTCTTAACCGGCTGTTCGGATAAGGATAGCGTCCCTTACGGCGTGCTTTCTGTAAATAAGATGTGTACCGTCATGTGGGATATGATCCAGGCGGACCAATATGCGGCTATGCTGGCTAAGGACTCGGGTCATGTGGATGCACGGGCGGAACACCTTCGCTTATATGACCAGGTTTTCCGGCTGCATGACGTCTCCCGCGAAAAATTTCAAAAAAGCTATAAATACTACCTTGAGCATCCGAAGCTCAACCAGGTCCTTTTTGATTCCCTGTCTGCCCAGGGAAACCGGTTGAGGAACGAAGCGTATACCCATCCGGTTGCCAGACCCGTGGCGCCCCCCTCCCCAGCGCCTCCTGCGACTCCACCGGTGACTCCCAAGGGGCCGCATTCTTTGCTTAAAGGAGCGTTGCATCCCCGGCCGAAAGGCGCTTCATCCCATCCTGCAAGCCTTCGGGCCATACCTTAGGCGATTTCCCTTCTTCGTCGTATTTTTAAGGTCCAAGGCGGCTCCGATCGCCCTGACCGTGGATTAGTGGTCAGCTCCCAGGTTATAAAAAATCTCTTGCCGGATGAATAAAGTCTTTGCCAATGCCGATGAAGCCGTCCGGGATATCTCCGATGGCGCCACCATCATGCTCGGTGGTTTTGGGCTATGCGGGATACCCGAGAACTGTATCGATGCCCTGACGCGTTCCGGGGTCCGCCAGCTCATCTGTATCTCCAACAATGCCGGGGTCGACGACTTCGGCCTCGGGTTGCTGTTAAAGACCCGGCAGATCAAAAAGATGATCAGCTCCTATGTCGGCGAGAACGCCGAATTCGAACGTCAGCTGCTAAGCGGTGAACTGGAAGTGGATCTTACGCCCCAGGGCACCCTCGCTACCCGCATACAGATGGCCGGTATGGGCATTCCCGCGTTTTTTACACCCGCCGGCTATGGTACCGAAGTCGCCATAGGCAAAGAGGTTCGGGAATTCAATGGCAAGCCGTATCTCATGGAACTTGCCCTCCATGCCGATTTTGCCATCGTCAAAGCCTGGAAAGGCGATCTCTTTGGCAACCTGGTATTTCGCCAGACGACCCGTAATTTTTCGACTTCGATGGCCAAAGCCGGGAATATCACTATCGCGGAGGTAGAGACATTGGTTGAACCAGGAGAACTCGACCCGGACCGGATCCATGTCCCCGGTATTTATGTCCACCGCATTTTCCAGGGAAAGAACTATCAGAAACGCATCGAACGCCGGACTGTTCGGCTGAAAGACAAATAATTCAGAAAAAAATAATAAGACATGGCTTTGGATAAATTCGGAATAGCCAGACGCATTGCCCAGGAGCTACGGGATGGCATGTACGTCAACCTTGGAATCGGCATCCCCACGCTCGTATCTAACTATATCCCTGCCGGCATCTCTATCATGCTCCAATCCGAGAATGGAATACTGGGTATGGGACCTTATCCTACCGATGCCGATATCGATGCCGACCTCATCAACGCCGGCAAAGAGACCGTGACCATCCTTCCCGGCGGCGCCTTCTTCGATAGCGTGGAAAGTTTTGGAATGATCCGTGCGGGAAAGGTCGATCTCACTGTCCTGGGCGCCATGGAAGTCTCCGACACCGGCGATATTGCAAGCTGGAAGATCCCGGGAAAAATGGTCAAGGGAATGGGCGGAGCCATGGATCTCGTCGCCAGCGCCCGCAATATCATCGTTGCCATGCAGCACACCAACCCCAAAGGCGAGTCAAAGCTTCTGCCGGCCTGCACCCTGCCGCTCACCGGGGTAAAGTCTGTAAAGAAAATCGTCACCGATCTGGCCGTGCTCGACATCACGCCACAAGGATTCCTGTTACTGGAACGGGCCCCCGGAGTTTCAGTGGAAGAAATAAAGGCGAAAACCGCCGGCCGGCTTGTAGCGCCTGACAACGTACCTGAAATGGTATTCCAATGATATCAATTATGCAATGACATCCACGAGCTCAGTGGGAAGACACCGTTGGGCGAGTAAATGCAACCCGACCGAATGGTTTAGTCGATCAGATTATTCTTGACGGCAAAAAACACGAGCCCGGCCGTATTCTTGGCGCCAAACCGCTCCATTAGCCGGTCTTTGATGGCCTCGACGGTGCGCGGACTCACATCGATCTTCTGGGCGATCTCCTGCGCCGTAAACTCCATACAGATATATCGTACGACCTCCCGCTCCCGATCGTTTAACGTAATCTCGGTGTTGAGGCTTGGGATCGTCTTGGTGCGCACGTGGGACTTTTTGAGTAGAATGCGGTTCACAAAGTTGTTTAGATAATACCCCTTGGTTGCCACCTCTATGATGGCCCGTTTGATCTCGGACGGGTCGGCGCTCTTCAAAAGATAGCCATTGGCGCCGATCTCCATCATGTGGCTCACGAACCGTTCGTCCTCGTACATGGTAAGGGCAATGATGTGGATCTGGGGATATTGCTTGGCAATGATCTTCGTCGTTTCGATCCCATCTTTTTGGGGCATTCGGAGGTCCATAAGCACTACATCGGGTTCCGATGCAGCCAGACCGTCCAGCAGTTCCTGGCCGTTTTCGGCTTCCTGGACAAATTTTATGGCGCTATATGGACGTAGGGAAAGAATGACACCCTTGCGGAATATCTTATGGTCATCGGCTATTGCAACTTTAATTACTCCCATAGGCTATTGTGTGGTCACAAACGCGGTCTTCATGTAGAACGGATTCTACCTAAAGATACAAATTTATTCTTGTTCCTATAGCTTATCTTCCTCTTCCTTAACGAGTTCTATAGTTACTTTATAGTAGGTCTGAGACATATCCTTTTCAAAAAAGATCTTGCCATGCAACACCTTTAGCCGGCTT
>DASZOW010000345.1:0-19820 GCA_035550615.1 Puia sp. | reverse complement strand
TAGCTTTCGTATTGGGCGCTTAGCAGGAAATAGACAAAGATCAGACACAAGACAAAGATCAGCAGCGTCTGGTTGCCGCTGGCAAGCTCTTCCCGGCTGAGCCCCGAGAACTCGTAACCATATCCCACGGGCAGCGTTTTGGCCGCCACATCCTGTATCGCTTTGATGGCATCGCCGGAGCTATATCCAGGTTTGGGCGCGCCCGAAACGGCGATCGAGGTAAAGAGATTGAAACGGTTGATGAACTCCGGACCGTATACTTTCTTGAGCGTGACGAATTCCGTAATGGGCGCCATGACATTATTGGCGGTCCGGACATAGACCTGGTCGAGGCTTTGCACGTCGCTGCGGTAGGCCGCGTCGGCCTGGATCATGACGCGGTATTGTTTTCCGAACTCGTTGAAGTTGGACGCATAGATGCTGCCATAATAGCCTTGCAGCGTGCTCAGCACGGCGGCGGGGGAGATATTCGATTCCTTGCACTTAGGCACGTTGACCTCGACTTCGAGCTGGGGGAAGTTGATGTTGAAGAAGCTGGTGGCGTATTGGATCTCCGGACGTTTGTTCAGGGCGGCGAGGAAACGGTTCGTCACGTCAGAAAAATGGGCGATATCGCCGCCGGTGCGATCCTGTACCTGGAATTCGAACCCGCTGGTATTGCCGAAGCCTTCCAGTGTCGGCGGGGCGATGAAGAAGAGGCGGGCTCCCTTGATGCCCGCGGTGGCGGCGAAGAGCTTATTGATCACCGCATCCACCGAGTGCTGGTCTCCTTTCCGCTGGTCCCAGTCCTTTAAGTTCATGAACAGCGCGCCATAGGAGCCGCCATTGCCGCCGCTCATGATGCCCGAGCCGGCGACCCGCACCACGGAGTTCATTTCCGGTTGTTGTTTGGCGATGTCCACGACCTGGTCCGCGATCTTTGTCGTCCGTTCCAGCGACGAGGCGGGCGGCAGGCTCACGTCCGCCATGATAAAGCTTTGGTCTTCGTTGGGGACAAAGCCCGCGGGCGTCACTTTTAACAGAAAAGCAAACAGCCCGATAAAGACCAGTACGATCACCGCCGCCATCCATTGTCTGCGGGACAGGAAGGTGATGGCCCGTCTGTACTTCTTTGTCGTGGCCGAAAAGCCGGCGTTGAATGCGGAGTAAAACCGTTGTAAAAATCCCCGGCGCAGTTTGTTCTCGCCATGAGGTTTCAGCAGCAAGGCGCATAAGGCCGGGCTAAGGGTCAGGGCATTGACGGCGGAAATAAGAATGGCCACGGCCAGGGTGAGACCAAATTGTTTATAGAAGACACCTACCGAGCCCGTAATGAAGGTCACCGGGATAAAGACCGCGGCCATCACCAGGGTGATCGAGATTACCGCCCCGCTGATCTCGCTCATCGCCGACAATGTCGCCTCGTTTGCGGTCGGCGTGCCCTGGTCGAGCTTTGCATGCACGGCCTCCACGACCACGATGGCGTCGTCGACGACTATGCCTATGGCGAGGACCAAGGCAAAGAGGGTGAGCAGGTTGATCGTAAAGCCGAACAGCTGTAAAAAGAAGAAGGTGCCCACGATGGCTACCGGTACTGCGATAGCGGGGATCAGGGTCGAGCGAAGGTCCTGGAGGAAGATGAATACGACGATCGAGACGAGGATGAATGCTTCGATGAGTGTCTCCACTACTTTGTCGATGGAGATGTCCAGAAACTGGTTGGCCGTAAAGATCATGCTCGAGGTGACGCCGGGTGGAAAACTTTTGGCTGCCGTGGCGATGGTCTTTTCGCACTCTTTGATCATGGCGTGCGCATTGGAGCCGGCGGCCTGGAATACCGCTATGACGATCGAGGGCTGGTTGTCGGTGGTCGAAGTAACGGAATAGTCGAGCGAACCCAGCTCGATACGGGCCACGTCTTTAAGTTTCAATAACTGCCCGGTGGAGGTGGCTTTTATGATGATGTTCTCGTATTCGACGGGCTTTTTGAGGCGGCCTTTATACTTCAGCACATATTGAAACGACTGGTTGCTGTTCTCGCCGATCTTGCCCGGGGCCGCTTCGATATTCTGTTCCGCAAGGGCGTTGCTGATGTCGTCGGGCACCAGCCCATAGGCCGCCATGGCGTCGGGTTTCAGCCAGATGCGCATGGAATAGTCCTGGGTGCCGAATGCGGTAACGTCGCCGACGCCGTTGACCCGTTTCAACATCGGGATCACGTTGATATTGGCATAGTTCTGCAGGAATGTGCCGTCAAAGGATTTGTTGGTGCTGTTGATGGAGAAGACCATCACCATACTGCTTTGTCTTTTGCTGGTGGTGACACCCGCGCGGGTGACCTCGGCCGGGAGAAGGGGAGTGGCGCGGGAGACGCGGTTTTGTACGTTTACGGCGTCCAGGTCCGGGTTGGTTCCCTGTTTAAAGAATACGGTGATCGAGGCGGAGCCGTCGTTGCCGGACGACGAGGTCATATAGGTCATATTCTCGACGCCATTGATCTGTTCTTCCAGCGGGACGATGACGCTATTGAGCACTACGTCGGCGTTGGCGCCGGGATAGGAGGCCTGTACCTGAACGGTAGGCGGTGCGATCTCGGGATACTGGGTAATAGGCAAGGCGATGAGCCCGAGGATGCCCAGGATGACGAGGATGACAGAAATAACCGTGGAGAGTACCGGTCGCTCTATAAAGATCTTTAGTGTCATGTGTTTTTCAGCGGTTTTCTCAGGCCTTTATAATGCCAGGTCTTATTATTTCACATCTTTATAAATCAGGCTGTCGGCTTGCATCTGCGGGTGGATGGCGGTTCCATCGGCGATAGGCGTCGCCGTCTCGTAGACGATCGTGTCGCCCGGTTTCAGGCCGCTGGTCACGACGAAATACTGGCCGGCCGTGTTGGTCATGGTAGTGATCTCGACGCTGGTCACCTTGCCGTTGTCTACGCGGTAGACGAAGCGTTTTCCCTGTAGCTCGTAGGTCGACTGCTGGGGGATCAGCAAGGCATTGTCGACGGCCACGGGGATAGCCACGATGCCGCTTCCGCCGCTGCGGATAAGCCCTACCGGATTGGGGAATGTCGCCCGGAATGTTGCGGCGCCCGTTTCCGGGTTGATCAGCCCGGCGATCGTTTCCACGCGGCCTTTTTCCGGGTATTCCGAGCCGTCAGGCAGGATGAGCGTGACCGGGGGAAGGTGTTTCAGCTTTTCCGCTGCGGTACTCCCGGGATATTGGCGGGAAAATTCCAGCAATTGCTTTTCGTTCATCGAGAAATAGGCATAGACCTTCGAGATGTTCGAGATCATGGTAAGCGGGTAGGTCGTCGTGCTGCTGACCAGGCTGCCCAACCTATAAGGGATGGTTCCCGCCACGCCGTCTACGGGGCTGGTGATCGTCGTATAGGACAGGTTTGTTCTCGCATTGGCGAGAGTCGTCCGGGCCTGCGCCAGCGCGGCTTCTTTGACTTTTAAGGCGTCCTCGTCCGTTTTGAGGATATAATCGCTGATGATATGTCTATCGACCAGCGGTTTTGTTTTTTCCACCTCGAGTTTGGCGGTGTTGACCTCGCTCTCGGCGCTGTTGATCGCGGCGAGCGAGTTCTTTACTTCCTGTTCGTATTGCGGGGCGCTGATGCGGAACAGGAGCTGGCCTTTTTTTACGGTGGCGCCTTCGTCGATATAGATCTTATCGATGTAGCCGTCGATCTTGGGCCGGATCTCGATGTTCTGCTGGCCCTGGATGGTGGCCGGGTATTCCGTGCGCAGGGTCGTATTCCGGGTCACGGTTTTGAGCACCGGGTATGTTTCGACCGTCGCAGCAGCGGTCTGAGAATTGCCGGGGGGATCATTCCGGCAGCTTTGGATCAGCAGGATAGCGGTCGCCAGCAGGACCGGGCGCGCAAAGAAGAACTTGTTCACTATATAGGTCAGTTTTTTCTTAAGAGGTCCGAAAATACTGGCTTTTTGGAAAGTGGGCAACTGAATGCGTCATTCTATTGTGGGTGGTTTGACGAGCGGTAGCTAAATGGGGGCGGACAGACGTTGGGGGATGACGGGTGGTTTTGGGCGGGCGGGGACGCGGGTGCATGTCATTTCGGCGGCTCTATCCGGAACCAGTCCACCTCGGCATGGCCGGAGTCGTTGGTCTGGGACGTCCGGGTGCAAAAGAGTCCGACTTTGGCGCCGATCCACCGGCCGGGCTCGGCTGCCAGGGAGGGGCCCGCTTCGAGGTAGTTTTTGCCGTCGAGGCTGTAGCTGAACTGGTATTTAGCACCGGGGGAAACGCTCACGCGGAGATAGACGTCGCCGGCGGGCAGGGACGCGATGTCGGTGGTTTTTTCGGGACTGCCCTTGTCGGCCTTTTCGCAGGAGGCGTAGACCAGGTGAAGCGCGCCGGAGCGGCTTTCTACGGCGAGGTAGCCGTAGCTCATGCCCATTATCACCAGGCCGGCCTTCTCCTCGTCCAGTTTGGGGTTAGGTATGAGTTTGAGCTTTGTCGTGGCCATGAAGACATCGGCCGGAAATTTCTGCAGCAGGAGATTGGGCACATCCCAGAGGTTTTTGGCGGTGTCGGGCACTTTGGCGGAGAAGAGGTGGAGCGTTCCTTGCGCGGGCGACGACAGGCACCAGGTGGGTTGGGGATTCGCCTGCCATTGCCATTGCGGGCCGAGGTCGGGGGAATTGAACTCATCGCTTTCCTGCGGGGTCGTTATCGGCTGGGCGGCGCCGGTAGCCGGTTTTTTATACCGCATGACGGGCTCGCCTTTGCCGTCACCGTCTTTGTCGACGCCGATCACGGGCCAGTTGTCCACCCATTTCATCGGCTGGAGATGGAGGACCCGGCCGTAAGCGCCTTTGTCCTGGAAATGAAGGAACCAGCTTTCACCGGATGGTGTCGTTACCCAGGCGCCCTGGTGTGGGCCGTTGATGGGTGAGCTGCCCTGGTCCATGACCACTTTCCTTTCGTACGGGCCATAGACGTTCTTCGAACGCAGCGCCAGTTGCCAGCCTGTGGATACGCCACCCGCGGGCGCAAAAATATAATAGTAGCCGTTTCGTTTATAGAACTTAGGGCCTTCGACGGTCGGGTCCGTGGCGTGGCCGTCATATACAAGACGACCCGGGCTGGTGACGGCGGCGCCTTGCGCGTCGAGCTCCTGGACGACGAGGATGCTTTTGATGCCCGCGCGGCTGCCGGCATAAGCATGAACGAGATAGACCTTACCGTCATCATCCCATAGCGGACAGGGATCGATGAGGCCCTTGCCGGCTTCTACGAGTACCGGGAGGCTCCAGGGACCGGAGGGCGTCTTTGCCCGGGTGACATAGATGCCGTAGTCGGGGTCGGGATAATAGATATAATATTCCCCTTTGTGATACCGGATCGCCGGGGCCCATACGCCATTACCATGCTGGGCAGCCGAAAAATGGTCATAGGGAGGCTGGCGTAGCAAGGCATGACCGATGATGGTCCAATTCACCAGGTCGCGCGAATGCAGGATGGGCAGGCCGGGGATGGCATCGAAGCTGGAGGCAGTCAGATAATAGTCGTCGCCGACCCGGATGGCGTCGGGATCGGAATAGTCGGCATCGATGATGGGATTCTTATAGGTGCCGTCGCCGTTGTCGGCGACCCATACGCGGGACACCTGGGCATCGGTAGAAACGGACAGAAGGCTAAGCAGTAAACAGACGATAAAGACTCTCATTACAAATAGTTGTTCAGCTGGCAGTCAGGGCGAATTTACGTAAATATCAGGCACGGCGGCATTTAACGCGCCACCTTCAGCGTTATCCGATCTGCCAGTTCCAGCTTCTGGCGGCGGATCTCCGCCAGTACCAGCTCGGCCATGCGTCTTGCCCCCAATTCGTTGAAATGAGTATTGTCATGACGGCCCGCGGGATAATGCGGGTTCTCCATTGAATCCAGCTGCATGAACAGCAACTTCGCGCACTTCGGTCCGAGCTCATCGAGCAGCTGCCGGCTCAGCGAATCCAGATCGATCACGGGCGTCTTTGTATCCCGTCCCACCTGCCACACGGCGGCGGTATATGCCGCGTGGGTTTCCCTGTTATGGCCTGTCAAATCGAACGACATGCGTGTCACCGGGGTGATCAGCACCGGATGCGCTTTTTTCGCGAGCGTCTCTGCCACAAATCGCCGCAGGTTGACGATGTAGTCCGGCACGGGGGTATAGCGATCCCGGTACTGCGGTTCTTTGGCTTCGTCGTTGTGGCCAAATTGGATCAGCACATAGTCGCCTTCGGCGAGGCTGTCCGCAACGCTGTCCCAGCGGCCTTCGCTGATAAACGTTCGGGTGCTTCTTCCGCCCCTGGCCATATTGTGTATCGATACGGTGGAGTCGAAGAAGTCGGCAAAAGGCATACCCCAGCCGGTGATCGGTGAGCGGTCGCCGGTGTATGTGCACATCGTAGAGTCGCCGATCATCCATACACGGATATTCTTCTTAAGCGGGGGGATTGTCATGCATATACACAACAATGCCATCAGATACGGTCTTTTCTTGTTCGACATATTAATATCCTGGGTTTTGTGGTCTCAGATTGTTGTTTGCATCGATGGAAGCCTGTGGAAAAGGATATAGCTCGCTGTGTCCCGATACGAAGCCATAACCATAATAATTTACAAATGTCGTGGTGATCGCCGAATAACCACGCCAGGACAGTTTAAAGGATGTAAGCTTCTTTATCGGACCCAGGGTAGCGGCATAGTTGGCGGTTATAGCTGCGGCAGAGGTGGCCGGTGTATAAAAGGAGCTCGTGAAAACCGTGCTGGTCGTCGGGGCCGGCTGCAGGTTTACGGTAGTTCCCGCCGTCGTCGCCGCCGAATACAGCGAAAATAACGAATCCGGCAGGTGGGCGCCAAGCGTATAGTCAGGCTGTGGGGCCTGGTAGGTCAGCTGATTCATGTCGGTGGGCGTCTTCAGCGCAAGGATAGCCAGGTTTGCCTTGGTTTCCGCAATCGCTTTGCCCAGCAGGTTCCAGCGGATCAGGTCGTATTTCCGGATGCCTTCCCCGCCGAATTCAAGGCTTCGTTCCCGTACCAGCAGTTTAAAAAAGCCATCATGGTCCGTGGGAGCGGGGGGAACCAAGGCGACGTTTCCGCCATGACCTCTGGCGCTGACCTCTGTGTAATAGGAGATATCAGCCGCACTGGGACCGCCGTTGATCTCATTGTCCGCTTCCGCATCCATCAGCAGCACGTCGCTAAAACGGATAAGCGGCCATTTCAGCTCCATGTTCTGGATCGAAGCGTTCGAGGCAGGCGTTAACGTAACAGGTGTAGCGCCGCCGGTAGCGCCGGAGCTCATGTAATAGCTGGGGCTGGTGACTCAGTCCCGCCGGAATTTGCCGTCATACATGTTGTTGATATTATGTCCGCGGCCATAGATGTCCTGCACTACTTCGAATGGCACCACCGTTACATCCCTGCGCAGGTCCGTGGAGTCGAACTGGTAGAAGTAGGTGGGCAATACCGCGCCCAACGATCCACCGACGCCGTTCATCTTAGTACCGTCCTGGCAGCCCAGTTTGCTGTCCGAATTAGAGCCGTTGGCCATGGCGACCTGCATGATCAGCTCGCCGGCCGGATCTATCGCTTTATGCGCATCGATCACGTCTTTCCAAAGCGATTGATAAGAAGGCATCAGGTTGTGCTGGTCGCGATGGGCGATGAGCGTATCACATTCGGTTTTTGTGATCTTGTAATAGTCGAGGTAGTTAGCCGGGCGTTGCATGGTGCCATCATGCCGGAGCGAATAACCGCCCGCGAACAGGGCGATCTTAGCCCGCAAGGCCATGGCGGTACCTTTGGTGAAGCGTTCGTCCTGGCTGCTGGCCTGGGTGCGCCATGCCATGAGACCTTTGGCCTTGTCCAGGTCGGCGAGGATATGGTTGTAGATCGTATCCCGTGAGGTTTGAGGAAGGAAAAGATTTTTTGAGAATGCCGAGGGCAGCCATTGCGCGGGGACATCGCCCCAGATGCGTACCAGCTCAAAATAGAATTGGGCACGCAGGATCAATGCTTCTCCGAGCATGCGTTGCAGTTCCGTTTTGTCCGTGGCGCTGCCGGAAGTATACTGCGGCATCAGCGGGATATAGTAGATGCAAAGGTTTGCCCTTTCGACGCCGGCATAAAACTGGTTGAACGTGTTGACGATGTCGGCATTCCCCGCTTGAATGGTATAATGAGCTTCCTGGTGTCTTGCCTGGTCGAGGCCTGCGCCGCCACCCATGATACAATCATCGTCATAGGGATAATAGTAACTGGCCCTGATGCCGTAGCCATAGTCCCCGGCCAGGTCCATATAGGCCCCCATCAGGGCCGCTTTGGCATTCGGCAGGTTGCTGAAGGCAATGCTGGGATCGAAGGTGGATATAGGTGGGGGCGAAAGATATTTTTTGCAGGATGTGGACAACAGTGCCATGGCTGCAAGCACTGCCGCGATCGACAAATTTCGTCTGGATGGGGAGCTATTTTTCATGTCAGGCAATTAAGAAGTTAAAAGGAAACATTCAGGCCAAAGAGGAAGGTGCGTCCGCGCGGGTAACCACCGTAGTCGACGCCGGGCGTCAAAGGAGTAGAACGCCGGGTACTCACGTCGGGATCGAACCCCGAATAGCCCGTGAGGGTGGCGATATTGGTGCCGGTGATGTATGCTCTCAGGTTGGAAACCCCGAACTTACGAATCCATTGTTTGGGCAGACTATAGCCGATGGTGATGTTGTTGATCCGGATATAGGACCCATCCTCTACGGCGAAGCTGCTTGGATAAAAGCCGGTGGTCGTCCGGATAGGCTGCCATATTTTTGCCTTTGCATTCAGCGCCTGCAGCTGGTCCGGCGCGATAGCGATCACTGTTTTGGCATCGGGTTGCTTCTGCACCAGGTTTCCGTCCTGGTCGATCACCTTCCAGCGATCATCCATGAGGGCCAGCATGTTCCCGTCCACGCCATACTGGGTGGAGAATTCAAGCTTGTTCGCATTCATGATCTGGTTGCCGTAGACAAAGTTGATAAAGACACTGGCGTCGAAATTCCTGTAGACGAACTGCTGACCGAAGCCGCCGGTAAATTTGGGCAAGGCATGGCCGATAACGACCCTATCACTGTCCAGGGTTATCTTACCGTCGCCATTGGCATCCCGATATTTGATCTGGCCCGGCGCCACGAGGTCGGATAAGACGGCGGAGGGATTGGGCAGCCCTTTCTTTAAAGTATATTGATAGGTAAGATTCGGGTACCTGGCGTTGTTCGTAGCATTGACATAGGGCGTTACATCAAAATCACTCACTTTATACATCCCGTCCACTTTGAGACCGTACATGGTTCCCACCTGCTGGCCGACCTTGATCAGGTAGTCGTTGGGGTTAGCTGTGGTGCTGAACCAGCCCGAATTGGCGGTAAACGACTGTTGGCTGCCCAGGCTGGTGATCTTGTTTTGGTTGAAGGAAATGTTGAAATTGCCGGTCCAGCTGAAATCCTTAGTGCGTAATATAGTGCCGGACAGCTGAACCTCGAGGCCATTGTTGCGGGTGGAACCCACGTTCTGATATTGGGTGGTGTAGCCGGATGTGGCCGGAATCGCATTTGCAATTAAGAGATTGTCCGTGGTATTCGAATACAGATCGATGGTGGCGGACAGCCGATTATTAAACAGGCCCAGGTCGAAACCAAGGTTCCGCGAGGTGGTCGTTTCCCATTTGATAGACGGGTTTCCCAATTGGGAGGGGGTGGCGAACGTATAGTTCAGTACATCGTTTAAGCCGTATCCGCCGTTAGATGGTAACACATACCCCGTGGTGTAACCATAAGCCGATATCCTGTTGTTACCCGCCTGTCCATAACTCAGCCGGATCTTTGCATCGGAGATGAATGTCAGCCGTTGCATAAAGTTTTCCTGGGAGATCCGCCATGCCACTGCCGCGGAGGGAAAATATCCCCATTTGTGGTCCTTACCCGTTGCGGGTATCGGGCTGCTGTAGTCCGGTCCAAAAAGAGAGGAGCCGTCCGCCCTGAAGTTCAATGTCAGCAGGTATTTCCTGGCGTAGTCGTAGCCAATGCGGCCAAACAGCGAGAACTGGGTCGTGTTCACTTCCGTCGAGGCTGGTTTAGGCTCGGTGAGTCCGGCGGGTGGAGTCGCCAGTCCCAGGTTGGAAAGAGCAAGCTTGGGGGCCGTGCCTACCGGAAAATATCTCGTTTCGACCGATCTCGTTTTGACATTTGTCTGGTAGATCTCCTGTCCCACCAGGACTTCCAGGCCATGTTTGGAGCCGCCAAGCGACTGGTTCGCATAGGTGAATACGTTTGAATTGTTGATGGTGGTATTCTTATTGTTGCCGACAGTCAGATCCGGCATCCGGCTCCAGGTGCGTGAATTCCCGGTAAGCGTGTCGTCGTAGGCATCCGTTTCCAGCATGTAGACGTCATAGCCAAAGGTGCTGCGGAACGTCAATTTAGGCGTGAAATTGAAATTGAGATAGCCATTGTAATCATAAGCGGTGGTGATCTTGTTCCTGTATTCGGCGGCCTGCAATTGCAGCGGGTTTACGAGATTCAGACCGTTGCCCGGGTTATTGGCGTCAAGGCTGGGATCATAATAGTCGATGGTCTGTCCCGGAAGAAGTATCGGCCGGTACCGGACATACTGACGCAGCCGGTTAGAGCCTGCGCCGCCTACATCCGATGTTCCTGCTCCCGTGACATTATTGTCATTATACCGCACGTTGAACCCCATGCGCAGTTTGTCGCTGACTTTGTGGTCGAAACGAAAGTTGACCAGCTTGCGGTAAAAGTTCGAGTTAAGCACGAGACCCTGTTGCAGATTATAGGTGGTGCTGAGGTTAAACTGAGTCTTTTCATTTCCACCCGAGACACTCAGATTCTCCGTGGTTTGAAAGGCTGCGCGGCCCATGGCCGTTTTTTGCCAGTCGACGTCGTGAACGTGTTTGTAGTTCTGGATCGTATCGAAGTTTCCCATGAACCGGATGTATTGGGCGGCGATACTGGTGTCGAGGGGGTTCTCCGTATATTTGGCCCTTTCGTAAGAATACAGGACGAAGTTATATGGGTCCATCATTTTCAACTCCCTGGCGAGTTCCGTAACGCCCGCAAACGTGTTCAGCGTGACGGTGGTTTTGCCGCCGGTATTCTTACCCCCTTTGGTGGTGATGATCACTACCCCGTTAGAGCCCCTGGCTCCATAGATGGCGGTCGAGGCAGCGTCTTTCAATACGTCTATGGATTCGATGTCCTGGGGCGAGATGACCGACAGCGCGTTGTCGACCTGGATGCCGTCTACGACATATAGCGGAGCGCTGGTGGATGTGATACCGTTGCGGCCGCGGATGAATACGTCGACATCCGCGTTGGGCGCGCCCTCCGATACCACGACCTGGACGCCTGCGAGTCTGCCTTGCAGGGCTTCCGCGGCCGAGTTGAGCGGAACGTCTTTGAGGTCTTTGGCGCCGATGGAAGAAACCGCCCCGGTGAGATCCCTTCTTTTTTTCGTTTGGTAGCCGACCACGACGATATCGTCCAGGCCTTTGGATTCGGGTGTCAGGGAGACATCGATCACATGGCGGTCCCTGACGGCGATCTCGGTGGCGGCAAATCCAACCGACGAAAAGACGAGGGTAACCGTACGGCTGTCGAGAGTTAGCTGGTAGGTGCCGTCCTGTTTTGTGATGGCCAGGCCTTTACCGCCCTTTAGGCCGATGGTAACCCCTTCCAGAGGGGCGTTGGTTTGGCTGTTGGTCACTGTTCCGGTGATGGTGATCCTGGGCGCCGCCTGGGAGAATCCCCGGGCGCAGTATACCAGGGCAAGGATGGTGCAGATCAGCAGCTGTTCTCTTTTCATAAGCAGTAGTCGTTTGAGGAGACAAACGTATTGTAGTGAAGCAGTTACCAGGTTGAAAAAATGACCTAATTGGTTTAAATTTTAGTATTTTAGCAGAAACAGACCCCAATTCTGTAACCGATTGCCACATGGCCCCCCGGCGGCCTCTAATAATTTATATTTTTGATCAATGTTTGCCATTTCCAAATTTCGCGTCTCGGGGATGTTGCTTCTTTGCATACCGCTGAGCATGCGCGGCCAGCCCAGGTGCAAAATGGATCACTATACCACGGAGGATGGACTGAGCAGCGACCGGATAACCAGTATAATCAAGGATGATGAAGGTTTTATGTGGTTTGGCACGTGGGATGGCATCGACCGTTTCGACGGGCATAATTTTGTTACCTACAAATCATACCCGGGGGATCTGTCCCAACTGAAGAATAACCGGATCGACCAGATCGTAGAAGATAAGACGTGCTATCTGTGGCTAAAAGATTACGATAAGCAGGTATACCGATTCGACAAAAGAACGGAGCAGTTCCTACCCCTGGCAGATATTATCCGGGCGCCGGGTAGCCAGAAGTTCAACTTTGAGCGGATCATTTCAAACGACAAGGGCACCGTATGGTTGTTGACGCATGACCGGGGTGTTTTTTTTATTCCAAACACCGATCTACGGGAAGGCAGATATCTACGGTATGGCGCCGGGCTGAAGGCACCTTATCGGTTACCTTCCAACCGGATCAATTTCTTTTTCGAGGACCAGTCCGGCGATGTCTGGATGGGTACGCCGACAGGATTGGCGCACCTGGTGAAGGATAAAACCGGAGGGTATGTCAACGCCGGTATCGGCATCGCGGTTTCCGCGGACACGGGTGAGAATTTTACGGCGGTGGCGGAGGACGTGCAAAATGTGTATTTCAGCACAGTGGGCGGCCGGTTTTTCGTCTATAATAAGGCCTCACGATCATGGAGGACCAGGCGATTGCCGGTTAGCGGCCTGAATGGTTTGTGTGTGTCGAAGAAAGCGCCTGTGGTGTATTGCTCAACAGCCGGCGGGCAGGTGTTGCGCATTGCTATCGCGGACCTTGCCGTGCGGCCGACGGGATTCAGGGCCGGTGAACCGGTCTATGGGATATATGAAGACAGGACCGGTTGTTTATGGGTGGAACCTTCGGTAGAAGGCATATTCCGATACGATCCGTCCAGCGGCATGTTAAACAAGTACACGCAGAAACGAGACGCCCGATATACCTATAAAGCTGCGCATACCCGGGTGTTCGAAGATAACAAAGGGATCGTTTGGGCGGTGTTGAAGAACTTCGGGTTCGGCTACTATGACCATTCCGCGCACAGCTTCGAATACTTTTATGATGGTCCCGATCCGGCAACCCACCGGTTCTCCAATATGGTCACCTGTCTTTATTATGACAAGTCAGGCATACTGTGGCTGAGCTCCGATATGCTCGGGATCAATAAGATCATTTTTCCCGACAATCATTTCGACCAGCATTTATTGGTGAATAATACAACGTTGCGAACGGACAATGAGGTCAGGGGAATATACACGGATCGTCAGAACAGGCTGTGGATCGGCACAAAAATGGGGAAGCTGTATGTTCGGAAGGAGGGGAGAGAAGTTAGGGTCCGGTTTATCAACGAACCAGCCGAAGGATTCGGCCAGGTGTATTCCATCTTGCAGGATCATACCGGGGTGGTTTGGCTCGGGACCAAGCAAAATGGCCTGTTCAGGGCCGAACCCGTCGACAGCGGCGGAACAACGTATACCATAAGCCACTTCCGGGAGGACGAAAAGGATGTAAACAGCATCAATGGAGACGACGTGTATACCCTTGCCGAGGATAAACATGGACGTATCTGGGCGGGGACTTTCGACAAGGGTCTGAACGAGGTTGTCACGATAAATCACCGCACGAGTTTTATCAGCACGAAGAACTCATTCCCGCGATACCCGCAAAATTCATTCAACAAGATACGGCATATCGCTTTCGACCGGGACGACAATCTATGGATAGGCACGACTTCGGGTTTGTTGATCATGGAAGCGCCCGATGGTAACGATCCGCGCAATGATCGCTTTGTCAGCTATGGCAAGGCGCCCGGAGACAAAGAAAGCCTGGGAAACAATGATGTGCAGTTCATCTTTATGGATTCGCATCATACCATCTGGCTGTTGACTGCCGGCGGAGGCCTGTGCAGGGCTTTGGGCGATCATGTTTTTAAGGCGCTGAAGTTTAGGAATTACACCGTCGACAATGGTTTGTCCAACGACTACCTGCTGAGTTGCCTGGAAGACGACCGGGATAATCTATGGCTGGCAACCCAAAAGGGAATAGCCCGGTTCAATACCGTAACCGGACAGATCAGGAATTATGATTCAGATGACGGGCTGCTGAATTCAGCGTATTCCGAAGCGTCCTGTACCAAGCTGGCGGACGGCAGTATGGTATTCGGCACCATCAAAGGGTACCTGGAATTTAACCCGGAGACGATAAGCGATCATAAGATAGAAACCGGCATGGCACTTACGAATCTCCAGGTGAACAACGAGGACAGGGCCGCGCGGGCAAGGGATTCCATTCTTAAATACAATATCGATTATACCAACGCCTTACGGCTCAACTATTACCAAAACAATATCAGCATCGACTACATGGTATTGGATTATCGTACGGTGAACAAGCAGGATTACCTGTACCGGCTGAATGGTTTCGATACTATGTGGCACAGCAACCAGCAGCAACGCAGGGCTACTTACAATAATCTTGCGCCGGGCAGTTACGTTTTCGAAGTTAAGAGCAAGAACGGCGAACAGTATACGCACTTGCCGGAAAGAAGCCTTGCCATTACCATTTTGCCACCGCCATGGCGAACGTGGTGGGCCTACCTGTTATATCTGTTGTCGGGGGTGATCATACTGATGGTCATAAGAAGAAATGCCCTGGCGATGTTTCGGTTAAGGCAACGAATAGCCGTCGAACAAAGGATCACTGAATTAAAACTAAATTTCTTTACCAATATCTCTCATGAGCTGCGAACGCCTCTGACCTTAATATTGAATCCCATACAACAAATAGCGGGTAGGGAAGACCTTTCCCAGCAAGGTAAGGCTCATATCCAGATCGTACAAAGGAATGCCAACCGGATGGTACGTTTCATCAACCAGCTTCTCGATCTGCGAAAGGTGCAAAGCGGAAAGGCTACGATGAGCATATCGAAGGTAGATATCGTGTCTTTTATAGCGCGTATCGCCGAATATTTCGCCGATATGGGGCGGGAAAGACGGGTCAGCCTGGATATCAAATCCGATAGGGACGAGGTGTATGTTTTTGTCGATGCCGAAAAAATGGACATTGTCATTTATAATCTTTTGGCGAATGCCTTTAAATTTTCACCACCGGGTAAACGGGTCCTG
The DNA here is from genome assembly GCA_035550615.1 of Puia sp. Taxonomy (GTDB): domain Bacteria; phylum Bacteroidota; class Bacteroidia; order Chitinophagales; family Chitinophagaceae; genus Puia. The sequence continues at coordinate 4,549 of DASZOW010000345.1, read as the reverse complement.
GTCGATATCCGGCAGCCGGCGGAAAATGAACATATTTCCATCCGGATCAGCGATGAGGGCAGCGGCGTACCGGAGGAGATGTTGAAGGATATCTTTGAACTTTATTTTGTGGACAGCCATTCCAATGGGAACAACATGAAAGGCTCGGGCATCGGCCTGGCGCTTTCCCGGGAAATGATCGCGCTGCATCAGGGTAAGATATGGGCGGAAAACAATAGGGAGCATGGTTTGTCCGTGGTCATCGAACTGATGCCGGGGAAAGCACATTTTCCTGCCGGAGAGACCTTGTGGGTCGATCTGCCCGAAGCGATCCGGCATACGCCTGGAGAGACCAGCTCGGCGATGGGCGTCATTGAAGGCCGGGATGCGTTTTTGCCCGCTGCCGATCTGCCCGTGGTCTTATTGGTCGAAGACAATTTCGAGCTGCAAGGATTTTTAAAAAGCCAGCTCGGACAGCTATTTCATGTCGAGGTCGCGTCCAATGGAGAGGAGGGCCTGCAGAAGGCAGAAACTTTGTTGCCGGATCTTATTTTGAGCGATGTGATGATGCCCCGAATGGATGGCATAAAAATGCTGGGCCATCTTAAGAACAATACGCACACCAGCCATATACCCGTGGTGTTGCTTTCGGCGAAATCGTCGGTCGAGAACCAGATCGAGGGGTTGCAATATGGGGCGGATCTGTATCTGACCAAGCCGTTCAATAATGAGCTGTTGATGGCATCGTTGTCGAACTTATTGCATCGACGGAAGCTTTTATTCGAGTCTATCGGCGGGAAAAGGCAGGTTTCGTTCGAATGCGATCCTACGGCGATCCAAATTACGTCGAAGGATGAGGATTTTTTGAAGCGGGTTATAAAGCTCGTCGAGGATGGCATGGGAGATGCCGATTTCAGTATCGATTCCATGGCTGAATCGATGAACATGGCCCGGAGTACTTTTTATAAGAAGTTCAAGAGTCTTACGAATCTGACCGTGGTGGAATTCGTCAGGGATATGCGGCTAAAGCGCGGCCGGCAATTTTTGGATGCGGGTGAGACCAACATTTCGAGTATCGCGTATGCCGTAGGTTTTAATGACGCCAAGTATTTCAGTACCTGTTTCAAGGAAAAATTCACTATTTCACCGACCGAATACCTGAAGGCCAATGGCCGGGATGCGCGAAGCCAAACAACCCGAACCTGATACCAATCCACAATATCGATCCTTTATTACATCGATCCTTTATTACAGCATGAAAAAGTCAATCTTTTGTTTGTTCTTGTTTTTTAGCTTCGGGGCCGCAGTTGCCCAGCATACCGAATGGCGTACGGGAGTTAGAGATACCAGTTATACCAGCCGGTCCGACTATGCGAAGAATGTGAAGATCTATCCTGGCATCTCGCTAGTGCCCGATTCGCCGGTTTCCGATGTCGCCGAGCAGCGTAACCTGGTTTATGCGAGGATCGGCAAGCGGGAGCTGCATATCGACGCCTTTACGCCGCGTAGGGTGGCGGGGTCTGTTCCGGCTATTTTGATCGTGCATGGCGGCGGGTGGCGGTCGGGCGATCGTACCCAGCATATTCCGTTGGCACAGCATCTCGCTGCCAGGGGCATTGCCTGTTTCACTGTCGAGTACAGGTTGTCTACGGAGGCCTTTTACCCGGCGGCGGTGTATGATCTAAAGGCGGCGGTGAGGTGGCTGCGTGCGAATGCTTCGCGGTTTGGCATCGATCCGATGAAGATCAGCGTCCTCGGTTTTTCGGCGGGCGGGCAGCTGGCGGCGTTGATCGGCGTCACGGACGGCATGAAGAAATTCGAGGGGTCGGAGGGGAATGCGGACGTGTCGAGCGATGTCAATGCGGTGATCGATATCGACGGGACCTTGTCGTTTGTGCATCCCGAGGCGTCGGAAACGCAAAACCCCGATAAGGTCGGCGCATCGGCGTGGTGGCTGGGTTATCCGCGTACCGAGCGACTCGATCTCTGGACCGAGGCATCGCCGCTGACATACGCCGAAAGCAATAAGACGCCTTTCCTGTTTTTGAACAGCTCGGTAGCGCGGATGCATGCCGGCAGGGACGATTTCAAGAAGATCATGGACGATCATCATGTGTATACGAAGATTGTCGAGTTTCCCAATACGCCGCATTCCTTCTGTTTATACGAGCCGTGGTTTCCGCGGGTGGTCGATGATATCGTCTATTTTGTGAGGCGGGTCGATCGACTGGATGCGCCGGCTGTTTCGGACGCCGGATCGAACGACTTTATACCACTATGGCCGGCGGGGCGGATACCGAATTCCAAACATCTTGCGCTGAAGGACAGCATCGCCAATGAGCGGATCTACCGGGTGATGGTACCCGGCATGTATGCTTATTTTCCCGGTAAGCAGGAAAATCAGGGCGCCGCGGTTGTGATCTGTCCGGGCGGGGGATACCAGCACCTGGCATATGTGATCAGCGGCCTGGAGCTGGCGAAGTGGTTCAATACCATGGGTATGAGCGCCTTTGTACTGAATTACCGGCTGCCTAATTCGCCCGATCTCGTCCGGCGGGAGACGGGGCCGCTGATGGATGCGCAGCGGGCGATCCGGTATATCCGGGCAAACGCGGAACGCTGGGGTATCGATCCCGCAAAGGTGGGGATACTCGGCTCCTCGTCGGGCGGGCATCTCGCCGCTTCGGCCAGTGTGATCGGCGAGGATGTGTCGAGGATAGGAGACAGCATCGATAACTATGCGTTCCGCCCTGATTTTACCATACTGGTGTCACCGGTGATCGATATGAGCACTTCGTATGCGCATGCGGGTAGTGTCAGGAATCTGCTGGGTCCCGATCCGACGGACAGTCTGCGGAGGAAGTTCTCGCTGCAACTGCAGGTTACCCCGGATGCACCGCCGGCTTTTATCGCGGACGCCATAAACGATAGGACGGTAAACCCGATGAACAGCCTTTGGTTTTACGAGGCGTTGTTAAAGAATCATGTTTCCGCGAGCTTTCATGTTTTTCCGCAGGGAGGGCATAGTATCGCTTTGCGGAATAATCCCGGTTCGGCGCAGCTTTGGACGAGGCTTTGTGAAGCGTGGTTGAATGAAATGGGAATTATCAGTGATCTTTAATTATGAGAGCGATTGGGAGCAGTGAGCGTGGGCTTGTGAGATAGCGGCCGCGGATATGGGCGGAGCGGGTTGGCTTGCGGGCTATTTCCCTGCCTTTTTTGTGCTGCGGCGGGCTCTTTTAGGCTTTGGCATCCTTTTGAACTTACCTGTTGCCTTATAATGTGCAATAGCTTCGCTGATTATTCTCCTGTCCTCTTGAGTTACAACATGTGGTTCGACCACGAAATCTACACCTTTGGGTTCTTTAATGTATCCCATTTATTTGGATTTAAAGTATTGGTCAATGAGTTTTGCGGCTGCTTTACTGCCTATTGCCATACGCTGGCCTCCGATGAAATGGGCGCCCAATGTTTCTTCGTAATGCCGCATTAATTTTGTCTTAGACACGAAAGCTACGAAACCCTCATATCCCTTTTCCATTGATTTCATGCAAGCGAACGCAACCAGGTTGCCTGGAACCCCTTCGTATAATTTAGGCTTACCAAAATTAAAAGGCGCGCTTTCGATGAGGTGCATAAATATGTGGTCACCATAGTCGCTAATGCTTACGAGGCCCTGGATAATGGTTGCGTTTCGTTCGATTGTCAATTTATATACCTCTCTATCGCTCAATTTTGCTTCAGCTTTCCAATTGAATTTCCAGCCTCCCTTCTTATTTATGGCCTTAAGGTCCTCTTTTGTTATCGGTAAAATTTCGGTTTCAAAGCTATCGCCGGAAATGGTATTCAGGATGCTGTTCGTGAGCCTATCTATTTCAATGCCAATATGATATTTAGACCTTTTCAACCTAAACAAATTTACTAAAAATCTTCTCGTTTTTAGAAAAGAAAAAGGAGACTATTGCGGAACGATGGTCACTTCGATGCCGAGGCTTTCGAGGTCTTTTTTGTAGAGATCGGAGATGCCGCTGTCGGTGATGATCTGGTCTACTTCTTCCAGTCCGCAGATGCGGCCGAAGCCTCTTTTCCCGAATTTGGTAGAGTCGGAAAGGACGATGATCTTTTGTGATTGTGCGATCATTTGTCTGTTGAGCTGGGCTTCCATCGAGTTGGTGGTGGTGAGTCCCAGCTCGATGTCTATTCCGTCCACGCCGAGGAACAGCTTGGTGCAGAAGAAGTCGTTGAGGATGTTTTGGGCGTAGGGGCCTGTGACGGAAGAGGAGCTTTTGCGCAGGAACCCGCCGAGCTGGATCACTTCCACGTTCGGGTGTTTGATCAGCTCCATGGCAACGTTGAGCGCAGAGGTAACTACTGTGAGGCTTTCTATGGGCTGGATCTTTTTGGCCAGGGCCAGCACGGTGGTGCCGGATGCGATGATGATGGAGTCGTTGGGTTCGATGAGCTGCGCGGCGACGGTGGCGATGTCGGATTTTTCCGAAGATTGCATTTTTTCCTTTTCGTTCACCGGCCGATCGATCGTATAAGGATTGGTTGCGTTGGCGCCTCCGTG
>DASZOW010000344.1:0-11216 GCA_035550615.1 Puia sp. | reverse complement strand
TCCCGCGACGACCTCGAACGGGAAACACAGATCGTCGCCACCATGCGAAATAACCGCGTCGACGGCATCATCGCCTCTCTAGGGGCAAACACCACCTCCTATGAACATTTTACCACGCTCGGTAAATACGGCATCCCCGTCGTCTTCTTCGACCGCGTCCCCTCCCTCCCCGAATTCAACAAGGTGTATTCGAATATGAACAGCGGCACCCGCGAAGCCATCGAATTCCTCATTGCCAAAGGCCACCGCCGCATCGCCGTCCTCAACGGACCGGAAAAAATGCGCTCGTCCAGGGAACGCACGGAAACGTACAAGCAGGTCCTCATCAAAAAACGGCTGAAGATCGACCTCGGCCTCGTCACCTCCACCGACCTCACCCGGGAAGGAACCCACCAGGCCATGCAGCGGCTCCTCAGCCAGAAACCACGCCCCACGGCCATCCTGGCGATCAACGACTATATCGCCCTCGACGCCATGCAATATGCCCGGCAACAAAAACTTCGGATCAACAAAGACATCTGCTTCGTCAGCTACGCCAACCTTCCCATCACCGCCTATCTCGAAACCCCGCCGATGGCCTCCGTCGAACAATATCCCTACCAGCAAGGCGCCAAAGCCGCCGAGATCCTGGTCAACCTCCTCGACAAACCGGTTAACGACGACAAACCCAATACTCCCGAGACCTTCCAGAATGTGGTCATCAATGGACAACTGATCATCCACACCAAACGTTGATGCCAAACCGCCCCCACCCCCGGGCCCGCAGCTGCCCCACATCCCGCGACCGCAACCCGCGGCTTAAGCAACCGTTTGCATTCCAATCTCCCGCTTTTCTTACCTAAGTTTGACCAGAAATCTCGCCCATGCTCGACCACGTCCTCTCTGCTTTTGGATTCCCCGGCAACGCCTCCGTCACCCCGCACGGTTCCGGCCTCATTAACCGCACCTGGTTCGTCCGGAACGGCAAGGACACATTCATCCTTCAACAAATCAACCACGACGTCTTCACCCATCCCGAATACATCGACGCCAATATCCAAATGGTCGGCCAATACCTCGCCGAACACTACCCCGGCATCACCTTCCCCCGGCCCGTAACATCGGTCGACGGCAAAACGCTCGTAACCGTCGATGACAACTACTATCGCCTCTACCCCTTCATCGAAAACTCGGTCACCATAGACGTCGCCCACTCCCCGGCCCAGGCCTTCGAAGCCGCCCGCCAGTTCGGTGGCTTTACCCGCAGGCTCTCGGACTTCCCGGCTCAACGCCTGCATGAGACCCTCCCCGATTTCCATAACCTGTCGCTCCGCTACCGCGCCTTCGAAGACGCCCTCAAAAACGGCCTCCCCGAACGCATCGAAAAATCGGAACCGCTGATCGCCTGCCTGAACTCGCAGCATCACCTCGTCACGAGATACGAGAATATCCTCGCCGACCCTGGCTTCAAACGCCGCGTCACCCATCATGATACCAAGATCAGCAATGTGCTCTTCGACAAACAAGGCCATGGCATCTGCGTCATCGATCTCGACACCGTCATGCCTGGTTATTTCATCAGCGACGTAGGCGATATGTTGAGAACTTATGTCTGCCCGGTAAGCGAAGAAGAAGGCGACATGTCCCTTATCCATGTCCGGCTGGAATATTTCGAAGCTATCGTGCAGGGGTATCTACACGAGATGGCCGGCATCCTTACCGCCGTCGAAAAGCAGGCCTTCGGCTATGCGGGCGAGTTCATGATCTATATGCAGGCCCTGCGGTTCCTCACGGATCACCTCATCGGCGACAGATACTATGGCAGCCGCTACCAGGGACATAATTACATCCGGGCGCTCAACCAGGTCACACTCCTGCAACACTTTCAGGAAGCTATGATGACCCACTCGCCATAACAATACCCCGCTATTCCCTCCTGACCCAATAAAAATTGGTATCCCATTTGTACATGCCTCTGATTCGTAAATTGCACCCGGTTTAAAATCAATCGCATGCCCAGGATCTTATATATTTTTTTTGTCCTATTCGTACTGACAACCACAACAAAAGCCCAATCTTCCGATAACAAGAACGCCACCCATGCCCTGCGCGCCCAGTCCGGCAACCCCATCTTCCCCGGCTGGTACGCCGACCCCGAAGCCGCGATCTTCGACTCGACCTATTGGGTCTATCCTACCTACTCTGATAAGTATGATAAACAGGTCTTTTTCGACGCCTTCTCCTCCCCCGACCTCGTCCAGTGGACCAAACACCCCCATATCCTCGATACCAGCGCCATCCGCTGGGCACACCGCGCCATGTGGGCGCCCGCCATCACAAAAAAGAACGGCAAATACTATTTCTTCTTCGCCGCCAACGACATCCAAAACGACTCCTCCATAGGGGGCATCGGCGTCGCCGTCGCCAAACAACCTCAAGGACCCTATAAAGACTACCTCGGCAAACCGCTCATCGACAAATTCCATAACGGCGCCCAACCCATCGACCAGGCCATCTTCAAAGACAAAGACGGCCAATACTATATGATCTACGGCGGCTGGCGCCATTGCAATATCGCAAAACTCCGCTCCGACTTCAAAGGTTTCATCCCCTTCCCCGATGGCACGACCTTCAAAGAGATCACCCCACAGGGCTATGTAGAAGGCCCCTATATGATCGCGCGCGACGGGAAATATTATTTTATGTGGTCGGAAGGCGGCTGGGGCGGCCCCAACTACTCCGTAGCTTATGCCATGGCCGACGCTCCTACCGGCCCCTTCAAACGCATCGGCAAGATCCTCCAACAAGATACCGCCGTAGCCACCGGCGCAGGCCACCATTCCATCCTCCACATCCCCGGCGCCGATGACTACTATATCGTCTATCACCGCCGCCCCCTCGGCGAAACTGATCCAAATCATCGCGTCGTCTGCATCGACCTCCTCACATTCACCGCAGACGGCCTCATCCGCCCCGTCCGCATCACGAAACAGGGAGTCGCCGCCCGCCCTCTGAAATAAAAATCGCATTTTCCGGTGATCATCGTACCTTTTTAGACACTTATTAAAAAGCACTATCGATGACCACACAAAAAGAGGCCGCAATCATACCTCTATATAGGGAAAGCTTTCCCGACTTTGCCCGCATGGTCCGCAGCATGGGCGGAACCCTCGAACAGGCCAAAGACAGCTTTCACGACGCCTTGCTGATCTACCTCGAAAAAGAAAAAGCGGGAAACCTGCACCTTCACTCCTCCCCTAAAGCCTACCTGCTGGGCACGGCAAAGATCTGCTGGCTGCATACCCGGGATAACGGCTCGATCCAACCACTCGCACACGAATTCGAAGCCGCGGACCCCGAAGCCCCAACCCCCGAAACATCGGACACGGAAGAACGGGAAAGATCGCTGCTGGAATCGCTCCAAAGAAGCGGCAAAAAATGCCTCGAATTGTTAAAAGCCTTTTATTATGACCATTGCTCCATGCAGGACATTGCATCGAAATTCGGGTTCAAAGGAAGACGATCCGCTACCGTCCAGAAATATAAATGCCTGGAAAAAGTCCGCGAGGAAATAAAAAAAACACAAATCTATGCGCACTGAGCTCGACGAGGCCCGCCAGATCGATAGATACCTGTTCCAGCAGCTCAACCAGGACGATACCCGGGAATTCGAAGCCCGCCTGCTGCTCAACGAGACGCTTGCAGCAAAGGTCGACGCGCAACGTACCGCCCACCGGTTGATCCGCCTGTATGCCCGGACGCAGGAACGTAACCGGCTGCAAGAGATCTACCGGAACCTGCTCACCGAGAAAAACTTTGCCGACCAGTTAAAAAACATATTCGCCTGACCATGATCATTCCAACCGTCATCGATAGCTCCACACGCGGCGCTTTCGATATTTATAGCCTTTTGCTCAAAGAGCGGATCGTATACCTCGGAACCGCGATCGAAGAGAATGTCGCCAACCTCATCGTCGCCCAGCTGCTCTACCTGGACAGCGAAAATCATAACCCGATCATGCTTTACCTCAATAGCCCCGGCGGCATCGTCTACGGCGGCTTCGCGATCTACGACACCATAAAGAAGCTGAAGTCGCCGGTGGCCACGGTAGCCATGGGCTTTTGCGGCAGCATGAGCACCTTCCTTCTGACAGCAGGGAACAAAGGCCAGCGTTACGCCCTGCCTCACGCGACGATTCACATGCATCCGACAGGCGGCGGCGCCCAAGGATACACGGAAGACGTACGCATCGCATACAAAGAACAGGAACGCCTGCAAAACCAGATCTTTTATCTCATGGGGAAATTTTCCGGCCACAGCCGCGAAGAAATAGAAGAAATGTTCCGCCGGGACAGGTTCATGAACAGCGTGGAAGCCCTGCACTATGGCCTCATCGACGAAGTACTGGGCGACACCGACGACCTCATCTCCCTCGACGACCAGCCACCCAAATTGCACTTCCAGACCCCCGCAAAAACCCGTGAAAGCATCGGCTTTAAACAACATTCCCCCGACGCCTGAACTACCCGATCCCCTCACAGGTCACTTGACGACTACCTTCCCCGCATCTCTGACCACGATCTCTGGCTTCTCTTTATAAAGCTCGACATCCCCGGTCACCGTGATGGTCTTGCCCAACAGTCCGCCCGCCAATGCCTTCGCATCCCCACGCAAGACGACCGTCAACAGCTGATTGGGATACTCCGCTCCAAGATTCACCAGTGAAAAGCTTCCCATATTCTTGATCCCATACACTAAAGCGCTGACGGTCACATACTGATTCACATACTTGCTCACATCTTTGATATCGATCTTCACGGGCTGACCCGCATGCACCCCGGCATCCGCCCCCGCACCCGCACCGGCATTCGCACCGGCGCCGCCCCCGGCAACACTCGGCCCATAAGCCACCGGCCCATCCTTGAACAACACATTCAACAAACCCGCCAACCGCACCCCGGCCTGCTCAAGCCGCTGCGTTATAGTGGCCCAATGCTCCTCATAATACGCTTGGCCGATACTCCGGCTCTTCATGGAATCGATCTCGGCATATACCCTGGACGAGATCTGGTAGCTCTCCCACATCCACTTCACCACCGGATCACTCTGCCACTGTCTTACCTGCGCACCGGTCGGATGATCGTATTTGGCCGCCAGCTGCTCATAATCCATACCGGAATGCTCGATCAGCTTGGTATCCCAAACGGAATGCAGGTTCGTGCCCTGCCCCTCGTAATTGAGCTGAATGGTATTTCCACCCTTATCTTCTGCCCGCGAAACATGCATCGGCTGATGCAGATCCCCCACAAAATGCACGATGAACTTCAACGCCTCTATCTTCTTCTCCTTCGGGACGGTCTTATCCGTGATCAGCTGCATCTGCTGCCCCAATGCGCTATAGACATTCGCCTCGAGCATATTCTCCACCCGCGATTTGAATTGATCATAGCTCAACCCCAACGGAAGATTGATGTAATGCCAGGGAGCGGTATGCCGGTATTCCGGTGTCCTCACGACCTCATCGGGCCAGGTCGAAACGTCCGCCAGGGAAGCATCTCCCAGCAGATCCCGGACTCCCGCCAGCGCCTTCGGCGTAAGATGATTCTGCGCGATCTTCCCAACCGTCCGATGCCCGGTGACACCCCATGAAATAAATAAAACACAAACAAAAGAAAGGAATAAGACCAGGTAGGTTTTTTTCATAATAAGCTCGTTTATTCTACAGCATTCCGTGGATCGGCTTTGGGCTTCATCTGGTACTCATGCGGCGGCACGCCTCCCATAAGATTGGTTACAAAATAATCCCAGCGCCGCCGCATCATGTAAGGGCCCATCGGTCCATAACCATGTGGACTGTTGGGGAAGACGACCAGGTCGTAGTCTTTATTGGCTTTCTCCAACGCATCGATGACCAGCAACGTATTATAAGGCGGTACATTATCATCCATCAGCCCATGCGCCAGCATCAGCTTCCCCTTCAGATTCTTGGCATACATCTGGTTGGCCTGCGCGGTATAGTTATCGGTGCCATCGGCATTGCGCACCAGCAGGCCGTCATAACGCTCACCCCAGTCATCCTCATACTCGCGGTTGTCATGATTGCCGGATTCGGCGATGCCGACCTTGAAGAAATCGGGATAACGGAACATCGCCCCGGCCGTAGCAAAACCACCGCCGGAATGCCCCCAGATGCCGACCCTGTCCAGGTCCATGAAAGGATAACGCTTTGCAAGCTGCTGAATGCCGGTCACCTGGTCGGGCAAGGTATTCTCCGCCATATTTCCATAGCTCATATCGTGAAAGCTCTTTGACCGGTAGGGATTGCTCGTGCCTTCGATCGCCACGACGATAAAGCCTAGCTCGGTCAATGCCTGGTTATCATTTCGCGAAGCCTGGAAATTCCAGTTGTTCACGCTGCCGCCTTGCGGACCGGGATAGATATAGTCGATGACCGGATACTTTTTGGTACTGTCAAAATGGGCAGGCGTAAATAAAAGTCCGTAAATATCGGTCTGCCCGTCATGCGCCTTCACGCTGAACAAGGTCGGCGCGTTCCAGCCCGCCGCCAGCAGCCGGGAGATATCCGCCTTCTCGAGATCGTCGATCAGCTTGCCGGAATTATTTCGCAACACGGTCACAGGCGCCGCCTCGGGCGTGGAATAGGTGTCTACGAAATATTCCCCGTTAGGGGAGAAGCTCACGGCGTGATTGCCCGTCTCCGGCGTCAACAGCTGCAAATGCCTGCCATCGAAATCGATCTTGTAGAGATGGTTGAAGTAAGGGCACCCGGCCTCCTTCCCCGCCGCGAGGAAATAGATGACCCGCTTCTTCTCATCGACCCGCTCGAGCTTGGATACCAGCCAATCGCCCTTCGTGATCTGATTTTTGAGCTTCCCGGTATTGGCATCGTAGAGATAAAGATGCCCCCAGTTATCGCGCTCGGAATACCAGATGATCTCGTTGGAGCGCTGAAGATAACGCCAGTCGATACTGTTGCGGCCCGATTCGTATTGTGTAGGTACGTCCTCTTCAAAAATTTCCCGCACGGCGCCGGTATTCGCATCGGCGATCCTGAATTTTTCATGCTTGTGGTCGCGACTGGTACTCACAAAAGCCAGCTGCGAATCATCCGCCGTCCAGTCCACATCGTCGAACGTGCCACTGCTGGCGATGTCGTCGCTCAACGTAGCGCGATGCGGGTCCGGAGGCACATTCAGCACCACCACCTTCGGCGTATCCACATTGATGATCACCCGCGTGATCATGGGGATCACCGAATCGCCCGGGAGAGGATATTTCCAGTCGTGCAATATCGGGTGACCGACCCTCGTCGTTACAATATACATGTCGCCTACATTCCGCTGATCGTCCTTGAAGGTCGCGATCTTCCTGCCATCCGCAGACCAGCGCAGGATCGGCCCGTCGCTGTGTTTCCACCCGGCATTATCTGTCGCATACCCGAAATCCTTCTCCCCATCCGTCGTCAGCTGCGTCTCCTGCCGGGTGGCCAGATCACGGACCCAAAGATTGTAATCGCGGATAAAAGCCGCCCGCTTCCCATCCGGCGAAACGACCACCGACCCGCCGCCTCGACGCCCAAAACCGCGGCCCTCCCCATGCAGGCTCGACGCCTCTACCGTCTTACCCGTCAAATTCGAAAGCGCCGCCGCGAGCTGATCCCGCGTGGCATAGACCGTCCGGCTCTTCTTTGCCGGGTCCACCAGCACATATTCACTCCCCGTCGCCGTCAATACCCGGTACCAGAACCGGTCCCCTTCCAGCCAGTTAGGCCTGACCTCCGCCCGGTCGATCAGCGGACCCGTATTATAATTGACCATGCTCTCCGCACGGGCATAATCTTCCATCGTATAGACTCGCTTGTCCTGGGACCGTCCGACCACGACGACCCCGGCGCATACTACCGTAAAAAGAATTTTCTTCATGTTACGCAAGATATTTATTTATCCATAAAAAGATACCGATCCTCATGCTCCGCCTTCTCCGTCCTCGTCTTCACATTGATATGCTGCACCTCCACGGCGCCACCCGCATTAGCCGCCGGCCAGTGCGGCAACCCCGGCCCATTCGGATCACCCTTGACAATAAAATTCACGAAATAACCGTGCATAACCGCCGAAACCGCATGATCGTCCGGCGTCCACGCATATACTTTATTGCCGTCCAGGTTTCCCAGCGCATACTCGATCTCGGAAGAATGCGAAGCGCCATGCGCAGCAGCCCCACCGGCTACCGTCGCCGGCCTCGGCCGCTCATAAAAATATCGATACACCGGATGCCCGCCTGTCTTGCCCTGCAGATGCGCCCAACGCCACGTGCTGAAACCGATGAACCGGTCACTCGCCAGATCGGTAGCCGCCTGCATGACCGCCGCATCATCCGCCGCATGATACAACTTCAACACCTCATCGGCGACAGCGCCGCCGGACGAGCCGCCGGATGAGCCATAAAGCTTCCGGACCGCCGCCTCATAATTCGCCACCGTCGGCGCCGCATGCCCTAAGATCGCATGATAGTCCCCCTCCGCTGAATTCCAACCCACCAGCAAAGGCACATGCGCCTCCTCTCCCGCCTCGAAGATCTCCCGCGGCGTCTTGGGAAAGAAATAACCGTCTATCGTCATCGGAAACCGGAAATGACCAAACTTGCCGGCAGCATCGATCAGCTTGTCGGCCGGCATGGCCCGCAGATCGGCCAGCGAATTCGCCCCTACCGACCTGGCAAAATCGACACCGCCCTGCTCCGCCTTGCTCAACGCCACCGGCGGCAACGCCCCCATCACACTCCCACTCTCGCCGATCGCACCGGCAAAAAGCTCCTTCGAAACCGGCGAAGCCATCAAAGCAGAAACGGATATCGAACCCGCCGACTCACCGGCTATGGTCACCCGCTTGGGATCGCCGCCAAAAGCCGCTATATTCTCCTGCACCCAACGCAACGCCGCCGCCTGGTCCATCAACCCATAATTACCCGAAGCATGCTCCGGCGACTCCTTCGTCAGCCCAGGATGTGCAAAAAGCCCGAATATACCCAGCCGGTAATTAACCGTCAGCGCCACGATGCCCCTGGTAGCCATGTTCTCGCCATCATAACGCGGCTCCGAACCATCCCCCGCGACAAACCCGCCACCATAAAAATAGACCAGCACGGGGTGCGAACCACCCGAAGCAGGCGCCCAAACATTCAGGAAAAGACAGTCCTCGCTCATCCCATCGCTCCGGAACACCATATCGGAGTAGATCGGCGGCTGCATGGCCCGCGGGCCAAAGTGATCACACTTCCGCACACCCGTCCACGAGGACACAGGCTGCGGCGCCTTCCAACGCAACGAGCCAACAGGCGGCGCGGCATAAGGAATACCTTTAAAGCTATGGACGCCGCTTTTCTCGACCGTCCCTTCTATAACACCGGATTTTATTGTCACCTGCGGGGCCTGGCCAAAAGCCTGCCCAAAAATAAGCAGCCAGAAGCCCAGCTGCCGTAAAAAAATGGGAATTTTCATTCCCTAATATACGAAAGAAAACCGCGCAGCCTCGCCGGCGCCACCGACCGCGGCCTCGCCAGGAACCCTACCGCGGCCCGGCAACACATCACCGCTGCGCAAAGCTGACATCTACCTTATCCTTATACGCCAGCTTGAAATGCCCGCCGTCAAGATCCATACGGTACGTATTCTCCTTCAAGGAATTACCATGCCGCCCACGACAAAACACCGTATCTCCTTTCATCACGGGCCGCCAGCAATCATACCCCTTCGGCGATATCCGGTTCGTCGTCGCCGTCGCCAGGTCATAGACAAACACCGCCGCGGGGGCATCCGCCCTGGCCGCAACCGCCGAACCATCGCTGCCCCAAAAAACCAGCTTATCCTCCTTCCCCGTTAACAGAAATGAACTCTGGCTGGAAAACTGTATAGACGTATCGAATTGCCCAAAGGGGATCGATCGCAGCACCTTCCCATCCAGGTCATAAATGTAAACCCCGCTCATATTCTGCACCGCGATCTTCCGGCTGTCGGCACTCCACGTCGGCGAAAAAAAACTGCCTGAGCTGTCATGCGCCACCGCCACATCCATCGGATGCAAATTGTCCTTGTCGACACACTTGACACCCCACTCCGTGCAGATCATGGCATTGTAGACAAGATAGTTGCCATCCGGCGACCACACCGGGGCATAACAATTATGACAGCCCGTATCCATCAACGTGACCTTACCCGCCTCCAGGTCGAAGACCCCGATCCTCCGCGCACGATCCGCCGCCCCCAGATCCGTATACGCGATCCGCGTCCCATCAGGCGATAGACACGCATCCGTGCCATTCACATACACATGCACCGGTTCATGCCCATAGTTGCCGACATACAACCCATGGCCATTGGCATAACAATAATCATAACTTTTCTTGTAAGAAGGCTGGCAGCCACAGACCGCCAGTATTGCTAGTATATAAACGTATCTCATAGGAATGGACATTTTATTTTTTAACCAAATGACGTAAAATATTCCGATGCATCTCATCGGGCCGGAAAGGCTTGTGCAGATACCCGTTGAACCCATGGCTCTGCAGATCCTCATACATATTGTCATAGACCGCCGCCGTAAAAGCAATGGCCGGGACCTCCTTGTTGACCTTACGTATCTGCGTCAACAGCTCCTTGCCATCCATCAACGGCATCTCGAGATCCACCAACAGCAGATCATACGAATGCTGCACAAAAAGCTCCCACGCCACCCGCCCGTTCTCGGCCGTATCCACACCCGCGCCCCAGCTATGCAAAAACCGGCGCGCGATCCGCATATTCACCGCATTGTCCTCGACCAGCAGGACCTTGACCCCATCCAGCTTCTGCAATCCCCGCAATTTCTCCTTGGGCACGATCATCACCCGCTGCTCGTAAGGTAATCTCAACGTGAAATAAAAAACGCTCCCCGAATCGGGCACGCTGTTGACCATTAGCTCTCCACCCATCTTCTTCACCAGCTCCCGGCAGATGCTCAGCCCCAGACCCGACCCGCCATATTTCCGCGTCGTCTCGGCATCGGCCTGCGTAAAACTCTCGAAGATCAGATGCAGCTTCTCCGGCTGGATGCCGATACCGGTATCTGCAACGGCAAAATAGATCTCCACCCCCGAATCGCTGACTTCCCCGATCCGTGTCTTCAGCGTCACCGTACCGGTCTCGGTAAATTTCACCGCATTGCTCAGCAGATTCAGC
>DASZOW010000343.1:0-3273 GCA_035550615.1 Puia sp. | reverse complement strand
GATCCGTTCCAGGCTCAGTACGGTCCCCGGTGTTTCAGAAACGGCGAGCTCCGGAAAACCGGCATTGACTTTCATGATCTCCCGCGCGTCGCCGGCTGAAAATCCCCGCCTCGAAAGGAAGTTCTGAACACGCGCAGGATTGTCGATATCGAAATATCTTTTTTCCTGAATCATCCGGAGATTTCTGCTGCGGATGTCTTTACGCTCCTTCCAGCGAGCTAAGGTGGCGTCCAGTTGATTTTGCGGAACCATGTCATAAGATTTTTAACAAGGTACAGCAATGATTTTTTCACCGCCACCCGTGAAAACACCTGATTTTATGACTTCTAGGCAACCCCCTCACCTCATCCTCGAATCATCCCCCATCACGGTAACCAACGTATCCATCCGCCCATCCGCATAAACTAAAAAGAACCGCTCATGCTTCAAGATCTCCATGCCCCGGGCCTTGGGATACTTATCCACCGAATAAAATGTAATTGACGTATCCACAGCCGCACCCGCCGCATACGTATACACGCCCGCGTACGCCCCCGCGCCAGTCTTCCTACCCGCCTGATAAAATTTGATCCCATTCGAAGAAACCACCGAAAAACGGCTGTAATCGATGGAATCTCCGACAGCGCCGCTCGTATTCCTCCCCCGGTAGTAAATACTTATCCCCAATGAGCCCTTCCACCACCCGACAGTTGCTCCATTCATTAAAAACTCCAGGCTGTTATGGAGTCGAACCCTGCACGTCGAATCGCTTTCATCGCAAACGATCTTCGCCCTATAGGGCGCATTGCATTCATTGCTGCAAAGCACAATAATGAGTAGAACACACACCACATTTCTCATAAAAATCCTGTTTAATGCCAATGCCCGTTAAATTGGTAATTGTTGGCAGCTCCTTCATTCGTGGCCGGATCAGCATAAGCATCCTCATATGTCTGGCTATGATAGAACCATTGCTCCATCGCCCCCTTCCAAAGTTCTGTTTGCCATCCTTGCGTGAGCACCTGGTAATAATGGAATGTCTCATGTACCCACGTAGCGACATCATCGATCTTCCGTTCGCTCGGGTCGTTGCTGATCTCATGCGATATCCCCACACTCAGCCCTCTTCCCCATATCCCGCCTGTCCGGTATATGGGCCCGTACGGATCATTGACCAGATCCACATCGACGGTCACCCCTTTAAGCCATGATGGATCGGTCTTCAGCTCATTCTGCATCTTCACAAGCGCCTGTTTCTCCGCATCATTCGGCCGGATCGTCGGCCCCAGGATCACGATATTGAGCCCCGTCCGCGCCGCGGCGCTTACCAGACCGGATTTTGCGCCATTCACAAACCCCTGACCGGGATCCTGGTTGTCGATCGCCGCTCCAAAAGCTCCGCCGATACCTCCCGTGACTGCTCCCCGCGCGCTGTTGATCACGAGCTCTCCACCCGCATTGAAAAGGCCGTCCCAGAAGGTATAGTCACCCGAACCCGACCGCGCAAACCCCTTGAAATTGGGCAATGACCCATCTATCAGGGCCCCGATGGCGCTGCCCGCAATGCTTCCCCACGTCACCTTATTACCCGCGGCAAGGCTCTCGCCCGTCCCCAATGCCATATGCGACATGAAATTGTATCCAAAACTCTGCCCAAACGACGGGCCAAAAAGACTCGCCGCCAGCTGGCTCGTCCCATACCCCAACGCTCCCGCCAGCGCGCCTTCAGCCGCAGCAAGCGCGACCCCTTTAAAGGTCAACGTATTCCATGACCCGCCCTCCAAAAAGTTCATGCCCACATACGTCACGGACTCGATGATGGCGCTGATCAGCATCGCTTCGAGCAGATCGTCGACCACGAACACTTTACCATCCCGATCCACCCCATTCGGCCAGTTATTCGCCATACCGGTATAGGGGCTCGCAAATTGCCCCGCCGGGTCCTGCGTCGTCCATCGGCCCAGCTGGGGATCATAAAACCGCGCGCCGAAATCGTATTCCTCCAGCCCGCTAGCATCGCTGAATTCGGTATTCTGCATCTCCTTGCCCTCGTAATGATAAAAGTTCAGCTGCTTGTTCCAGGCATGATCGCTGATCCCCGCCATGGTCAACCCCTCCGGATAATAATGTGTCTCTTCTACCATCGCCCCGCGCGTATGAACGACCTGCAGATTATCGAAATAGACATTAATATTGCTTTCATTGCTGGCGAAGACATACAGGTATCCGTTGCACACCATCGGGATATTGATGAGGCTGTTGTGTGTCTTTACGACGTCGGCGGTCGTATTCACGGGTTCGAAACCGCTGGCCTTTGGTCTAAACTGATCGTCGAACAATATCCAGTTCAGACCCGCCTTCGGCGTGTGGGTCGGGTCCGCGGGGCTGGGAACATTGTTCAACGTCGTCGTGAGCGGCCCGGTCGTAGAGCTGGCATTATTGAGCGTAGTTCCCGTTACCGTCCCATGCGTAACATTGCCGACGACGGCCGTATTGGCAAATGCGGAGAGGAAGGACGCAAGGACCGCACTCACGGGATAAGAGCCCGTCGGTATCGTTGATCCGGTATTGAGATGATAGACGCTCTTGCCGAATATAGAGATCTGGTCGCCGGACATGACCTTCAGCGTAATGCCAAGGCCAAAACGATCGCCGCTCTGGATGCCGCCATTGGTATTCCCATTCAATTGGTACACCTGGGAGCTCGTCGCGGTCACATTACTGTATGGATTGGGATTGGCGGGATTGCCGCTGTTGTTTTCATTGTTATAGCTGCTGCCCGACGCGGCCGACCACCAGCCAAGCGAGGAAGTCGCGATACAATCCGCCGTGCTGATATTATAATACTGCGCCTCCTGCGACTCCGCCGTTCCGCCATTATACGTGGCGGTCTCCAACGTGGCGGCGGGGTAGATATCGGACTGGTTCTCGGTGGTCAGCACCACGCGCGTATTGCCCTGGTTATCCCGGACAAAATAGTCGAACACAAACGCGGCGGGCGCCGTTCCGATCGCCGGAATAAACCGTATCCTGCCTTGCTCATGCCCCGAGAAAAGCAGCTGATCGGTATATTGCAGCGCCGCCAGCGAGCCATTGCTGTATGACTTGCTCTGGTACACAAAATTCCCGATATAGGTCGTGATCGTCGTAATGGATGTCGAATAGTTCGTCCCGTTGAGATTCACCGTGGCAGCGGTCTCGTAGGTTTGTTTCTTCAACCGGGCCCCGGCCGCATCGTAGAAATATTGTATAGTTCCTTTGTTATTCGCAAAGGTCACCAGCGAGGGAAGGTTC
>DASZOW010000342.1:0-8263 GCA_035550615.1 Puia sp. | reverse complement strand
GGCGCGGGCGCAGGCAGCCATGCGCTGGCGCTTCAACAGCTTGGACAGGATGTCACGGCGCTGGATATTTCGCCGATGCTGGCGGCGCTGATGGAAAAACGCGGTGTCAAAAAGGTCATCCGGCAGGATTTTTTCGAGCTCGGATCGGGAGCTTATGATACGCTGCTCCTGCTGATGAATGGCATCGGGCTTGCCGCCACCCTGGATGGCCTGCGGCGTTTTTTCGACAAGGCGCGGAATCTATTGCGGCCGGGTGGGCAGCTGATCTTCGATTCTTCCGATATCGCTTATCTGTATAGAGGGAAGCCGCCGAAAGGGCCGGATTATTATGGGTCGATCTTTTATCAGTATGAATATAGACGACAGCGGTCGGATTGGTTTCAATGGCTGTTCATCGACCTTAAAACACTGACCAGGCTGGCGTCGGAAGTTGGATGGGAGACGGAGCGGATCTTTGATGAAAGAGATGATCACTACCTGGTGGCGTGCCGGCCGATCCGGTACCAGGGAATATTCCATCGGAGATAGCAATACTCATTTTATCCCCAAACCGGAAAATTTTTATCCCCATCGGGTCCTGGCGGCAAACATCGTATCCGCCGATTCGATAATTTGAGCCCTTCAACGAAACTGTAGATGCCGATACCGGAGCTATCCTATTTATTCGAAACCGCCCCGTCCGTACAGATCATCCGTATGCGAAATGCGCACTGGGTGTTACCTTTTCTTTTTAAGGCATTTAAGACGGAGAACATCCTTTCTTTACCGGAACCTGCGCTGATCAGCGCGCTGGCCGAAGAGCTGCGTCATCATTCGGAAGACATGGAAGACCTGGAAGAAGCCAGGATCGAGTTCGGCGAGGATGAGGAAAGCCGCGCGCGCAAATACCTGGTGAACTGGGTACAGAAACGTCTGTTGCAGGATTTTCCGGACAATGATGCGATGACCCGATATCAGCTTAGCGCGCATTCGGAAAAGCTTTTTCAATGGTTGCAGAATCTTGAGAAGCGGCAGTTCGTAGGAACGGAAAGCCGTTTCCGTTTTCTTTTCCAGACGTTGCGGGATATGGTGGAATATACCGAGGACGATACGGTCCGCCGGCTGGAAGAGCTCAAGAACAGGAAGGCGGAGATAGACAAGGAGATCAAGCGGCTCGAAATGGGTTTCAAACCGGAGATCTATACGAATGCGCAACTGCGCGAACGGCTGGAATGGTTCACGCGGTTGAGTCACGAGCTGCTGAGCGATTTCCGGGAAGTAGAGGACAACTTCAAATATATCCACCGGCAGATCGTAGAACAGCATACAAAGGCGGAGGTCAGCAAGGGAAGCATCGTCGGTTATGCCTTCGAAGCCTATGATTCGCTGCGTAAGAGCGATCAGGGTAAAAGTTTTTATGCCTTTTGGGACTTCCTGGTGAGCAGGGAGGGACAGGAAGAGTGGCGGCAGCTCACCGATCAATTGCTGCAGCTGTTGAACGACAGGGATATTGAAAGCGACGGTGAGTTCGTACAAAATATCAAATCGCTCCTGTTGCAGCAGGGACGCAGCGTATATGAGGCCAACGACCGGATGGCCGAAAAGCTCAGCCGCATCATCACGGAAAAGGAGATTGCGCGCCACCGGCGATTACGGCGGCAGATTGGACAGATCAAGGAGCTCGCGTTGCAGTTCATGTCGGAAGAGCCTCCCGCCTGCGGCGTGATCCTGGAAGAGCCGGAGCCGATCCGGATGTCCATGGAGCGGCGGCTCAACCTGGTAGAACGGCAGGGAAGCCCGTCCGTGAGACAGCCTGCCAATGCCCATGAAAAGATCGAGGATATCGAGCGGTTCGGCCGGCTGCTTGGCGCTTCGCATATCGACAAAAAACACCTCTGGAAAAAGGTGGAGGCCGTTTTGTCGGCAAAAACGACGGCGACACTCGCCGAGATCATCGAGACGGCGGGGCTGGATCATGGCGTCGCCGAAGTAGTCAGCTATTTCAGTTTCCTGCGCGAGAAGTCCGGCAAGGTACAGGCCATGCAGGAGATCACGGAGCTGATCCCGCTGGATGCGGAAAGAACAAAATTTATCGAAGTACCCTATCTATTGTTCAGCAGATAATATGAGCCAGCTATTGCCTTATACCCCGATTTTTATCCGCCTGCTAAAAGGTCCTGTAGAGTATCTTGACAAATCCGCCTGGGAGCAGTTATTGCAATACCAGGGGGAGCTCACGCGGTTCCTGCAACAGCTGGGCCTGCAGCTTGTGCTGGAAAAAGAAGATGGGTACGCGTATCTTGAACAAGTGAGGCTGGATGAAGAAGACAACGTTGCCGGTTGGGTCCGCCGGATACAGCTCGGTTATGAGGAAAGCATTCTGCTGGTGCTGCTCCGGGATATGATGGCTGAATTCGAGGTAGGAGAGGCCACGACACGTGAGCTGATCCGGAAACGGCGGGAGATCAAGGAATATGCCGAGCTGTTCTTCAGGGAGAACCCGAGCCGCGTAAAATTCATCCGCGATCTCGACAGGCTGATCGACCGCGTCGAGGAACTGGGCTTTCTGGAAAAGGCCGAGACAAGCGATCTGGCGGACGAACAGAAATTCCGTATCAAAAAGATCATAAAGGCGCGTGTAGACAACGAGGTATTGGAAAATTTCAAACAACAACTATCCGAGCATGCAGTTGGGCGTATTTAGTACCGATGAAAGCAAATCCGGTTTCCGGCTTCAGTATATGGAGCTTTTCAACTGGGGCACATTCGATGAACATGTCTGGAAGATCACACCCGGCGGTGAAACCTCCCTCCTTACCGGCGCCAATGGCAGTGGTAAGACCACGTTCGTCGATGCGTTGCTTACGCTGATCGTACCCGAGAAAAAATACCGGTTCTACAATCAAAGTTCCGGCAGCGAGAAAAAGGGCGATCGCACGGAGGAGACCTATGTAATGGGGGGTTACGGCAGCGTTCACAGCGACAACGGCCAGTTCAGTAAAACGCTTTATCTGAGGGAAAACAAAGAGCAGGCATACAGCATATTGCTGGCGCATTTCTCCAACGAGGCCGATCAGGCCGTGACCCTATTCCAGGTACGCTGGTTCAGCGGTCATGACATGCGCCGGCTTTTTGCCATTGCGCATAAGCCACTGCATATCGAGGACGACTTCAAACCCTTTGACCTGAATGGCGGTTGGCGGAAACGCATCGACCAGCGTTATAATAAAGGCAGCCGTAAACAGGTGGAATGGTTCGATGCGGCGAGCCGTTATGCGCAGCGGTTGGTAGAAGTGCTGGGTATGCAAAGCATGCAGGCGTTGAGTCTTTTTAACCAGACCATGGGCATCAAAGTGTTGGGAGATCTCAATGAGTTCATCCGCAGCAATATGCTCGAACCCCGTAATATGGAGCAGGAGTTCCAGGAGCTGAAAAAGCATCTGTCCACTTTGTTGGAGGCGCAGCGCAATATCGAAAAATGCGAGGAGCAGATCGGGTTGCTGCATCCGCTGAAAAAGCATTGCCAGGCTTATAAGGAACAGGCGGAACTCGCGGCGCGCAGCAGGCAAGAGATAGAAACGGCCAGGGTCTGGCGAAACTATACGCGGTATCATCTGCTCGACGAACAGATCCGGGTGCTGGAAAAAGAGCAGGAGAATTGGAAGATCCGTGCAGAGGAGATGCGGCAGGAGATGGAGAGCCTGCGTGACGAGATTAGGACGACACAAAATCAGCTGGAACAAAATAAGGCCGGCCAGCGGCTTCAACAGCTGGAAAAAGAGAAAGAAGCCTTGTTGCAGCAGGAAAAGGAGGCGGAAGCGGCGATGAACAGGTTTTCGGGCTGGTGTAAGGAGTTGAAGCTGGAAGAGACGAGACCCGATGATGAGACCTCCTATCAGCGGATCCGCAAGGAAGCGGAGCGGGCCGATAAACGGCTGGCCACAGAGCTGCGCAACAATGAGGAAGAGCTTTTTGAGTCGCAGGATCGCCAGAACAAGGCCGGCGCCCGGAAAAAACAGCTCGAGGCCGAGCTGAATGTCCTGCTGCAAAGCCGGAATAATATCCCCGCCCAGCTGGTAAGCCTTAGGCAGGGTATCTGCTCCGCGCTTGGCCTCGAGGAACACGTCTTGCCTTTTGCCGGCGAGCTGATGCAGGTCCGGGGCGATGAGCTCGGGTGGCAGCCGGCTTTGGAGAAGTTGTTATATCCCTTTGCCACACGAATGCTGGTGCCGGAGAAACATTATAAGAAGGTAAACAAGTATGTAAACAGCACCGATCTCAGGGCGAGGCTGGTATATAACCTGATCAAGGACCATGCTTTGCAGCAATATGCCGAAGATGGCGCCGTCTGGCATAAGCTGGAATTCCATCCGGACCATCCGCTTAGCGCCTGGGTAAGCCAGCAGGTCGTCCAGCAGTATAACTATAGCTGTGTGGACAACGAAAAAACCTTGGAGCGTTTTGAGAAGGCGATCACGCTGCATGGGCTGGTGCGGAACAGGGACAGGCATGAAAAAGATGACCGGCCGGGAAGCAACGATCCGGGACGCTATGTCATGGGATGGAACAATGAGAAAAAGCGCGAGGCATTGCAGCAGCTCCGGACCCAGCTGATCACCGAAGCCGAACAGGCCGAAGAATCCCGGGAACGCGCGCATAAAAAACGCGAGCGTTTGCAACAGCAGGTTTTTGCCGTGCGGAATATCCTTGGGCACGGCGCATTTAAAACCATCTCTGTGGCCGCGATCAGGCAAGCCATTCATCAGACAGAAGAGCAGGCGGGAAAACTGGAAAAAAGCAGCGACCGGCTACAGGCCCTGACGCAACAGCTGGCAGCATTGCGAACCCGGCTGGCGGAGCAGGAGCAGCAGCGCGAAGAGCTGCAAAAAAAGGTCGTCCTTCACGAACGCGAGCTGGAAGTCTCGGAACAGGAACGCAAGGGTCTCGGTGATTTTGTGGCGCATTTGACCGAACCCGACAAAGATCAGCTGTTGCACTTCCAGCAGACCCGGCTGGTATCCGGCGCTGAGCTCAGGCTCGGGACGATCGATGTCTTTTTCAATGACCTCACGGCAGCAGCCCAACAGGCGGCCCGTCAGCATGAGGAGGCAGCCAACCGGGAAGGACGGGAACTCGACCGGGCGATCCACAAGATCAAGAACCCGCCGCTCGAAGTATTACAACGGTTTACGGACTGGTCCGCAGATACACAGCAGCTTCCCACCGAACGGGAATATGCGGCGGAATATCTCGAGTGGCTGCAAAAGCTGGAATCGGAAAATCTACCGCGGTATAAAAAAGATTTCGAACGCCTGCTCCACGATACCGCCGTCATAAAGATGGGTGTCCTCAACGAGGAGCTGGAGAACTGGGAGAGGAAGATCAAGAGCAGTATCTCGACTTTAAACCAGAGCTTAAGCGGTATAAATTTCAACCGGCTTCCGGACACCTATATCCAGCTCGGTATTCGACCCGTGGTGGACAGCACGATCAAAGAATTCCGGCATCGCTTGCTATGCGCTTTACCACAGGCGGCGGACTGGCAGCAGGACAGTTTCGAGCAAAAGGCTTTGCATTTCAAACAAAATGTCCAGAGTCTCGTGGATGCCCTGGACGCAAGCGAATCCTACAGGAGCCGGGTACTCGATGTGCGTAACTGGTTCGAGTTCTGGGCCGATGAAAAGTTCCGCGAGACCCACGAGCTGAAGAAGACATACCGGCAAATGGGACAGCTTTCCGGTGGGGAAAAGGCACAGCTTACTTATACCATTCTCTGCAGCGCGATTGCTTACCAGTTCGGCATCACCCGCGAAGGCCGCAATTCCCGCAGTCTTCGGTTCATCGCGGTGGATGAGAGCTTCAGCAACCAGGACGAGGAGAAGGCCACCTATCTCATGCAGCTTTGTAAACAGCTGCATCTCCAGCTGCTCGTGGTAACGCCCAGCGACAAGATCCAGGTGGTCGAGAATTTTATCGCGCATGTCCACCTGGTGCAGCGGGTGAACAACCGGCACAGCGTCCTTTTCAATATGACGAAAAAAGAATTGAAACAACGGCGCGAGGCTAATGTCTGTCCTTAGGACAAAGACGCTCCCGCGCCTTTAGGCTGCCATACCTGATTAGCAGCTGGTTATACCTGTATTTGTTAACGGCCAATGACTGGTTTCGTTTTTGCATATATTTATAAACGATGAAGTCGTTGGGTTTACTGGTATTGGGTTTGCTGGCTGCTTCTACTCCTGCCTTTGCCCAGGCCCGGCAAGATTCCAGCTTTTCGCTGCTATTCAACAGCGGGCTCAGCTTCACGCATGCCAACGATCCCAACATCAACCGCTGGCTTACGAAATACGGTTATCCTACGGAACCGCACATACCCAGCAGCGTTACCTTCGAGATTGCGGCGATCCCGACGGCCTCGAAACTTTTATATGCCATCAAGATCTCCAGCATCAACTCCGGCAATAACCTGAGCTCGTACAATGCCATGGCCGGGATTTATAGCGCGCTTTACAAAAGACATTCCTTTGTACTCTTTGTGGGTGGGATGGCCGGTCTGCATGGAGATATCATTACGCTCAACGGGAATCTACCACCGGAATATCAACAGATGGCCACCTCGCATCCGGAGCCCCTGGCATTGCGTCGAAGAGGGCTTGTCCTCGAGCCCGGAGTTCGGGTCTCCTGGTACCCATTGGCAATACGCAGCGTGCAGCTTGGCTTGTATGCGGGACTCGGGTATGATCTCGATTTCAATAGCCGTTGGAAGCTGGGTTATTACAGCAATAACCATGGTGCTTATAGTCATTTCAGGGGTCTTGGAAAGCCTAACGATCAAAAGCGGGTCAGCGAGTATGGCATTTTTTATAGCGCCGGTTTCAGTTTTCGGATCAATCTTCACTAACCAATCATTTACATCCTGCTGATCATTAGCTCGCGGGTTTCTTTTATTCCGTTCTGGCTGTTAACAGAGAGGATATAGATGCCGGCGGGATAATTCGACACCCGGAAGGAGACTACGGCGCCGGCGGCGCTAGCCTGCTGTTCCTGCATCACCTGGCCGGACATGCTGATCAGACGGACGGTCACGATCTCTGTAGCGGAGACGGCGCTACCGAGGGAAACGTTTACATAATCGCGAGCCGGATTGGGAAAGAAGCTGATGTTGCCGATCGTAGACGTACGTACCACTTTTACATCCGAGTATTTAAAGCTGTTGTCCAGGTCTACCAGCTGCAAGCGATAGAAATTGTTCCCGGTAAGCGGGTGTTCATCCGTAAAGCTATACTCCGTTTCGGTAGCGCTATTGCCTTTAGCCTGTACGGTTCCGATCTCTTCCCAGTTCTGTCCATCGGCGCTGCGTTCGATGGTAATATGGCTCGAGTTGCTTTCCTGTTGCGTATTCCAGGCAAGACCAACCGTCTTGTCGCCCGCGAGCGTTGCAGAGAAGGCGTCCAGGACGATAGGCAGCGTGTTCCCGGAAACAACACCGGATGCGTTCAGCGATGCAGGGCCATAGACAGAGGGCATGCTGCATGCATGCGGGTAGCCTGATCCGCAATTCAGGGTCGTGTTCAACGTAGAATAAGACTTGGTGGAATGACCGTTGGAATTAGCGTTCGGATAGTACGTGTATCCCGACCAGTCGAAATAAGTATTGTTATCGTTACCGATGCCGATGGCTGACTTATCATAGATATTCACTGCAGGACCGCTGACGATAAACGATGCGCTGCTGGTCTGGGAGCCATTGCCTATAACGATCTGGCTGTTGCTTACCAGGTTGATCGGAGTGCTGGAACCACCGGTAGAAAGCATCGTGGAGTTGTCGTTAAGATCGATCCGGCTGGCGTCCAGGTCCACTTCATAGGTAGTGATCATAGCCGAACCATTATTAAAGGTAAAGGTCGAGTTAGTAAGCGAAAGCGGGGCGTTTGCCGTGATCAGGCCGTTGTTGCCGGTGACGGTTACCGTAGTCCCGTTAAAATAAGTTGTCGTCTGGCTTCCGGCGTAAAGCAGGGAGAGAGACTTGCTCGCGATATGCATCGAGCCGCCGTCGAAGGTGCAGTTCATACAGGTAACCGATTCGTCCACGGTCAGCGTAGCGCTGCCCGAGATCGTGATCATACAGTTGATACAGGAGGTAGGTATAGTGGCGGACCAGGTGCTGTTGGAAGTGATCTTATAGGGAGTTCCACTAAAGGCGGTCAGGGTGATCAGGGTCAGGAAGAAAGTGTAGATACTGCGTTTCATGCTCTTCGAAATTTAGGGTACTTGGGTGCCAGGT
>DASZOW010000341.1:0-5560 GCA_035550615.1 Puia sp. | reverse complement strand
TTCCGCGCAACCATATCATCGCCGTTATGGGCCCCAGCGGTTGTGGAAAAACGACCTATCTGCGCTGTATCAACCGGATGCACGAACTCATCCCCGGCGCCACCAGCGAGGGTGAAATGCTCCTCAATGACGAGAACGTCTACCAGATGCATCCCATCTTTGTCCGGCTCAAGATCGGCATGGTATTCCAGCGCCCCAATCCCTTTCCCAACCTGAGCATCTATGACAATGTCATCGCCGGCTATAAGCTCAACGGCATCAAGCTGCCTAAAGCAGAGCGGGACCGCATCGTCGAGAGATCGCTGACCAGCGTCGCACTCTGGAACGAAGTCAAGGACTCCCTGAACAAAAAGGGCTCCTTCCTTTCCGGCGGTCAGCAGCAGCGGCTTTGTATCGCCCGGGCCGTGGCCATGGAGCCGGAGGTGATCCTGTTCGACGAGCCTACCTCCGCGCTGGACCCCATCTCCACCTCCACCGTCGAAGAGCTGTTCCATGAACTCAAGATCAATTATACGCTGATCATCGTAACCCACAACATGCAACAGGCGGCGCGGGTCAGCGACAAAACGGCCTTTTTCTATATGGGCGAGCTGGTAGAATACGACGAGACCAGGACGATGTTCACCAACCCCAAAGACAATCGCACCCAGAATTATATCACCGGCCGTTTCAGTTAGTCGAACGGCCACGTATCTTTATATAACATTTCCATTGACATGGCACAAATAGAAACCGAATTACAGCTGCTGAAGACCGAGGTCACCAATATGTGGACCCTGGTGAATTCCCAGCTCAGCAAAGCGAGAACAGCATTCCTGAATTCCGACAAGGACCTCGCCCGCGAAGTGGTTCTCAAGGAGAAGAGGGTCAACGGCAGCGAGCTGAAGATCGACCGGGATTGTGAGAACATTTTTGCCTTGTTCTGCCCCGTAGCCATCGATCTCCGCTTTCTGCTGGCCGTCCTCAAGATCAACTCCAATCTCGAACGCATCGGCGATATCGCGGAAGGGATCGCCAAATACGTCATCGACGCCGAAACTCCGTTTAATGAAGATCTCCTCAACGTAACGCGTATCCTGCCGATGTACGAAGAGGCCGTGCGGATGCTCGAAGATACCCAGGAGGCATTCGAAAAGGAAGACACGGTACTCGCCCGCGGCGTCTTCAAAAAAGACGATTTTTTGGATAACGTCAACAAAAGCTCCAATAAAGTGCTGGAAGCCCATCTCAAAGACCATCCCGAAGACACGGCCCAGGCCTTGTGGCTATTGTCGATCATCCGCAGGCTGGAAAGGGTCGGCGACCAGACCAAGAACGTGGCCGAAGAGATCATCTTCTATCTCGAAGCCAAAGTGCTCAAGCACAAGAACAAATTCGCATAACATAATATTGGGATAACTATTCAGTAAACTCCTCGTAATACGGGGAGTTTATTTTATTCCGGTCAACCAGGTTGACCCCCGCCCGGCCTGCCTAATTGAATACGGCGTCTGGATACAGCATATCCAGCGCATCCTTCCTGTCCCTTCCGCAATAATGCATGAGATAGCTGACGGTAGACTCGGTGGTATAGTCAAGAGGCAGACAAGGCTTTTTCCGCTGATCCATCCACCGGCCGAAGGCTCCGGCGAAACTGCCGTCCAGCGCGGCAAGCACCGGCACGCCCATCTTCCCGAGGGCAGCGGCATTACAAGATTGTTCATACTGTCCGCGGATCGGGATCACCATTAATTTCTTGCCCAGGTACAGGGCTTCTGCAGGCGTCTCGAAACCTGCGCCCGTGAGGATCGCCTTGCACGTGATCAGGCTCCTGTTGAAGGAGGTCTTGTTCACGGGAATGAACTCGATGTTGCCATCGGTCACGGTCTGCCGGATTTCTTTGGAGAAAACCTGGAAACGGAAGTCCTTTAACGGTTGGAGATAGCGCTTTACCGTAGCATCGCTGTAGGACGAGAGATAAACGGTGATATGGCCCCTGTCCTGCGGCTCGGAGTGGAGAATATCCTTCTTGATCACGGGCGGCAGGATAAAGTCGTCGTATTGCTTAAAATGCAGCCCTATATACTGTGTGGCGCGGGCATAATGTCTAAGGATCCATTCCCCCATCCAGTCCCGATTCGCAGGGCGGGGAACTTTAGGGCTCACAAAACTGGCCTGGTGACCGAATTGCACCGAGGGCACCTTTTTGAACGCGCAGGCCAGCGAGGTGATACACTCGAAATCGTTGATGACGAGGTCATATTTTTCTACCGGCAGATCCCGCACCTCTTTCCAAAGCCGCAGGGGCGCCGCCTGGCGACAGATCTCCAAATAATTCAATCCCCCGCTGTTGGTGTAGAAAAGACTTAGACCCTTGCTCCGGTATTTCACCGGGGCATCGAGCCGAAGACTGTTGTTGGCGCCGCTCAGGAAGATATCGACCCTCCCATATCTTTCCAGGTATGGAAGCAGTTCCATTGCGCGGCTGATATGCCCGTTGCCTGTTGCCTGTACTGCGTAGAAGATCTTCATAGTCGTTATTTGAGCCTTAGATGGCCGCCAATGAATTGATATAAAAATTGATCTCGTCGGTCAATACGCTGATGGACGGCTTCATCTCGATGGTCTGTGTCACCGGGAAGTCCTTGTCGTTATATTCGAAAATGGTCCACTGGTTCTGATGATATTCCAGTGCGGTCAGGTGTTCGACCCAGTCGCCGGAATTCAGATAGGTCACCGATCCGTTCCGGGTCTCGACGACCTTTTTCTGCGGCTGATGGATATGCCCGCAGATCACATAATCGTATTTCTTTTCGATGGCGAGTTCGGCGGCGATCAGCTCCAAATCATTGATCTTGCTGACGGCCTTGTTGACCCCTGCCATTACTCTTTTGGAGATGGATACCCGTTCCCTGCCCAGGGCCTTCAGGATGAAGTTCACGAACCGATTGAACCGGATCAGGAGATTGTACCCGCTGCTGCCGAGTTTCGCCAGGACCCTGGCCCCGCCCTTGGTCGTATTGTCGAATACGTCGCCATGGAAGATCCAGGTCATCTTTCCGTCGATCTCGAGTACCAGCTTATCCGTGAGGGCAAAATTTCCCATCTGGATGTCGGTATACCGGCGCATCATTTCGTCATGATTTCCGGTGATATAAAAGACACGTGTTCCATTGGTGATGAACTGGATGATCTCCTTGATGACCATCATGTGGGCAACCGGGAAATACCGCTTGGTAAATTGCCAGCCGTCGATAATATCTCCGTTGAGGATCAGTATGTTAGGGGTGATGCTTTTGAGGTAGCTGACCAGTTCCCCGGCCCGACAGCCGTAGGTGCCCAGGTGGACGTCGGATAATACAACTACATCTACGGAACGCTTTTCCATTTTTGTGGTTTTTCAAAGTTCCAAATAAGATATTATTGCTATTTTAAGCCAGCGTTAATAAATTGTGAGCTTAATATGAACAGACTGTTACTGATCACGGAAAATTTACCTTTGCGCCCATGAAAAAATGGCCTTTGCTCCTCGTCGCTGCAGTTTTTCTAACGGTAAGGCCCATCTATACAAGTGCTCAACCACTTGGCTACACCGTCGCCAATACACATTCCCATAACGACTACGAACAACCTGCTCCCTTCTGGATGGCCTGGCAGGAACGGTTCGGCTCTATCGAGGCCGATATCTGGCTCGTGAAGGGCGTCGTATTGGTAGGACACGATACCAACGAGATCAAATCGGGCCGCACCCTGGAAGACTATTATATTAAACCGCTGCTGGCCTGCGTGGAAAAGAACAATGGCCACCCATATAGCGACACGGCAAGAAAACTGCAGATACTCATCGATGTTAAAAGAGATTCGGTGAACACGCTTGCCGCCCTGATCGCCCTGCTAGGCAGATATCCTACGCTCGAACATACTCCGGGCATCACCTGGGTCATCAGCGGGAACCGGCCGGCGCCGCAGCTATATACCAGCTATCCTCCATTTATCGCCTTCGACGGCATCCTGCATGCGAACTATACACCCGCCGAACTGTCCCGCATCGCCATGATGAGCGACGACCTCCATTATTATACGCACTGGGATCCTAGGACCGGTATCCCCGATACGGCGAGACACACACTCCTGGCCGCCGTAAGATCGGCGCACCGGCTTCACCTGCCCGTACGTTTTTGGGATGCACCCGACTTCCCGGACGCCTGGGCACAGCTCAAAGCGTTGCAGGTCGATTTCATTAACACGGACCATATCCGGGGGCTCGCTGCATGGCTTCGCAAGAATCCTTAACGTGCCGGCATCTTTGGCGACCCCCGCGGCCTTCCTGCTCCAAAACCCGCGGATTGCGTATTTTTACCGGATGAAGACGCTCAAAGAGATAATTGCCGGTAACCGTATCTTTTTTAGCCTATGGTTCCTTTTCTTCTTCGTCGGCCTGATCTTCCTGGTGCGTGTCGGCAAAGCGGAATCCTTTGTCGACCTCAATCCCTACCACCGCACCATGCTCGATACGATCTTTGCATGGATCACCTTTATGGGCGACGGGCTGTTCACCGTCATCGTGTTCGTCGTGCTTCTCATCCGTCGTTATTGGTCGCGGGCTACCCAGGTCATGGCCGCCTTTCTTCTCTCGGCGCTGGTCGCCCAGATCCTGAAGAACCTGTTTTCCATGCCGCGGCCGAAGCAGTTCTTTCATCCCGGCGTATATCCCTATTTTATCGACGGCGTCACCCATGTCGGTTTCGCCAGCTTTCCCTCGGGGCATACGACCTCCATCTTCGCCCTCGCGACGCTATTGG
This sequence comes from Puia sp., assembly GCA_035550615.1. Lineage (GTDB taxonomy): Bacteria > Bacteroidota > Bacteroidia > Chitinophagales > Chitinophagaceae > Puia. The sequence goes on along the minus strand of DASZOW010000341.1, from coordinate 779 downwards.
CCGTCTTTACCAGGGATCGTAAGACCAAGATCGCCTGTCTGCTCGGCGGGGTACTGGTCGGCTATTCCCGCATCTATCTCGGCCAGCATTTTCTCGGCGACGTGCTCACGGGTTCTTTGATCGGCACGATCACCGCCGTGCTGATCCACTGGCTTTTTGTGCAGAAACTTCAGCGTTATCCCGTTTTTGCCCGGGGTTGACGCCGCCCGCACGGGGCCGCCGTGGACCACTGGGTGCGCTTAAATTTCATCGAATGCCCGGTTTAATGTAGGTTTGCCCCCCTATAATGTCTAAAAATTCATGATCCAAGGCAAAAAACTGGTGATCGTGCTTCCTGCCTACAACGCAGAGCTTACCCTTCGCAAGACCTACGCAGAGATACCTTTCGATATCGTGGACGAGGTCGTACTGGTGGACGATAACAGCCGGGACAATACGGTGGCCGTAGGCCGGGAGCTGGGTATACGTCATATCATCAGGCACGAGCAGAACAGGGGCTATGGTGGCAACCAGAAAACTTGCTATAATAAGGCGCTGGAATTGGGGGGAGACATCGTCATCATGCTCCATCCCGACTATCAATATACCCCCAAGCTTATCCCCTCGATGGCCTGGCTGATCGCCAACGACGTCTACCAATGTGTCCTCGGCGCCAGAACCCTGGGAAAGGGGGCGCTTCATGGCGGCATGCCCCTGTATAAATATGTCTTCAACCGCGCCCTCACCTTTTTTGAGAATGTGATGCTGCGGCAAAAGCTGGCCGAATATCATACCGGCTA